>JAZQAP010000383.1:0-6565 GCA_045545275.1 Thermoguttaceae bacterium
CACCCGGACGTCTGTATGAACAACGCCCGCAAAGCCGACGACCCGACGCAACTGGTTGCCACCTGCGACACCTGGCGCGGCAACTTCTTCCAAGACGGGCGCGGCTGGAACGGTTTCCACACCGTTCTTCCGCCGAACGCGCCGAGCTGTCTCGCTTCGTCCAACGGTCAATGGGGCGCGATTTATCCGCCGAACAGCTATCACTCCGGCGGCGTTAACTGCGCGATGGCCGACGGTTCCGTCCGCTTCGTCAGCGAAACGATCGACTGCGGCAACCTGAGCGCGACCTCGACGCAATGCACCGGCAAGAGCCCCTACGGCGTTTGGGGCGCGATGGGCACCCCGGCCGGCGGCGAAACCGAAACGATGTGATTTTAGGGTTTAACGAAAATTTGACGACGTTTCGGGGAGCGGCGCGGCGTTTGGGGCGCGACGAGCGCTCCGTCCGGCGGCGAAACCGAAACGACGTCGTTTTAGCGTTTAGCGAAAATTTGACGACGTTTCGGCGAGCGGCGCGGCGTTTGGGGCGCGACGAGCGCTCCGTCCGGCGGCGAAACCGAAACGACGTCGTTTTAGCGTTTAACGAAAATTTAACGCGGTTTGAACGCGGAGCGGCGGCGGTTGCGTCGGCGTTCCGCGGTTGGCTCTAAGTCGAATAGCGGCGACGTTTGCGCGTCGTCGAGAAAGGCGAAAATAATGAAAAGAATTCTTCTCGGGAGCGCGTTTGCGTTGGCGGCGCTCGCGTCGGCGGTCGGTTGCGGCCCCAAACTTCCGGACGGCATGCCGAAGCTGAATCCGACGACGATCACGGTGATTCAAGACGGCAAACCGCTTGAAGGCGCGATGGTTTCGATGAAACCGGTCGACGCGTCGATTAAGTGGACGAGCGGCGGCACGACCGACGCCAAGGGCGTCGCGACGATCGTTACGCACGGGCAATACAAGGGCGCCCCGACCGGCAAGTTCAAGGTCGCGGTCGCGAAGACGGTCGGCGAGGGAACGCCTCCTCCGCCGAGCCCGATCGACGCCGAATCGGCGCGGATTTACCAAGAATACGTCGACAGCGGCGCGACTTACGAAGAGTTCTTCGTCGTCGCCGAAGAGTATCGCTTGGTCGGCACGACGCCGCTTGAAGTCGAAGTCGTCGAAGGGACGAACGACTTGAAAGTCGACGTCGGCGAATCGGTTCGCGACAAAGCCGATAACGGCGGCGGCGTTCTTTAATCGCGCTAACGCCTTGTTTTAACGGCGCTTGCGTCGTCGTTGGGAAATCGAAAACGCCCGAAACCGTTATAACAAGCGGTTCCGGGCGTTTCGCGTTTCTTGAAAGATTGGCGTTGGAGAAACGGGCGTTGCGTTACGCGGCGCCCCAACGTTTGCGCAGGGCCCAGTCGGCGATCAAAAGTCCGGCGAAGAGCGCGAAAATCGACCAAGTATCGTACAGCGACCGCTTGACTTCGCGGAAGTCGGCGACCGTCGCCCGTTGTTGCGCCAACTCGTCGAGAAACGTCGCTAAGTCGTCGACGCGCAACGTTTTCCCGTCGGTCGTCGACGCGAGGTTTTCGAGCGTCGACGGCGACGCGGCCGGCTCGTCGAGTTCCAAGTTTTGCGCGAACGTCAAGAAGCGAGCTTGCGCGCTTTGGAGCGGCGTTCCGGTCGACGAAAGAACCGACGCTTCGACGCGGTAATCGCCGACGCCGAGCGTTTCGCCGCCGCGATAAGTTCCCGTCCAAACGCCGTTTGCGTCGGTCAGCGCGACGTCGGTTCGCGAACCGTCCGGCCCGACGACGGTCGCCTTCGCCTTCAATTTCGACAAATCTTCCCCCTCTTTCGGACGATAAACGACGCGGAAATCGACGTTTTCGCCCGGCGCGAATCGGCTGCGTTCGAGTTCGACCGCGAGTTCGCCTTCGAGAAGCTCGTCCAGTTTCGCCGTCCATAAAAGCAGCTGCCGCCAAAACTTGCGGTGTTCGTCTTCGAAACCGCGCATCCGCCAACGCCAAGTCGAGTCGGTCGCCAGCGTCGCGACGCGACCGTCGCCGAAACGGTTCAACACGAGAAGCGGCAATTCTTTAGGCGACGCGCCGTCGGAGAGCGCGCCGGTCGCGGTCAAAGCGGTCGTCGCGCCCGGTTTCGGCGTTCCGACGCGGTAAACGCTCGACAGCGGCGGGAGCTTCGCCCAACTTTCGGCGTTCTTTTTCGGGTCGAGATTCAACTGCGCGACGAAGTCCGGGCGCCCGGAGCGAACGGCGGGCGCGGCGCGGAACTCACCGTCGAATCGGAGTTTCTGCGATTCCGGCGACGCGGCGTCAAAGTCGGCGAGGTCGGATTCGAGCGGCAAACGGTCGGCGCTTCGCGTCGCGACCGGAAAGACGTCGGCCAGCGGCGTTTCGGCGTACCCGCCCGCCCCGAGCGAACGTTCGCCCGCGAGAACGACGAGCCCGGTTCCGCTCTCGACGAGTTCGGCGAGCGCCTTCAACTCGTTCGGCTGAAACGCCGCCGCGTCGACGTCGCCCAAGACGTAAGCGGCGTATTGGCCCGGTTTGAAGAACGTTTCGATCAACGATTTGCGCGAACGCGTCAGCGCGGCGACCCGCTCCGCTTCGGTCGCGTCGGGAAGTCGAGCGACCAACGAAGCGGTCGACGGACGCCAATACCGAACGCGGACGTCGGACGCTTCGTCGAGCGCGGCGCGGAGGAAGTTTTGCTCGTAACGCCTTGTTCCTTCGATGTATAAGACGTCGAGTCCGCCGTCGATCGCGGCGACGAACGCGCCGAGTTCGTTGTTCGAGTCGGCGAGTTCGCCTTCTTGCGGCGGCGCGGCGACGCGCAACTTCCATTGTCCGGCGGTTTTCGGAGCGCAAACGAAGCGATAAGAGAGCGTCGCGTCGTTCGAAGTCGGCGCAAGTTCCGTTTCGTCGACGACTTCCAGCTTGCCCGGCGACGTTTCGAGCGAAAGCGCGAGCGGGATTTTTCGCCCGGCGAGCCCGAGAACGCGAACTTGGCCGGAGACGGTCAACTCGTTCCCGAGAAAAACGCGGTCGTTCGAGCGCAGGTCGAGAACGGCGACGTCGCGAGTCGTCGGGGAACCCTCCGCGGAGCCGAGCGGAACGGCGAAAATCGGGCGTTCCGCGTCCCGCCAACGGAGCGCGACGTCTTGCGGCGACGGCGATTCGGCGTCTTTCGTTCGCTGCGTTCCGTCCGAAATAACGGCGACGCCGAGCGTTCGGCTCCCGGCGGTCGTTCGGAGCGTTTCGGCGAGCGCGTCTCCGAGCGGCGTTTCGGAACCGGTCGGCGCGTCGGGAAAGCGGACGGCTCCGTCGACGAGTTCGAGTTCCTCGGTCGCGTCGCCAAAGCCGAAAACGCGGACGTCGAACCGCTCCGAAAGATCGCGGAGTCGGTCTTGAACGGACGCGAACCCGGCTTTCATCGCGTCGAAACGGCTCGCTCCGTCGGCTTCGTCGCGAATCGACATACTCTCCGAAAGGTCGCAGAGAAAAACGAACGACGCCGGAAGTTCTTCTTTCTCAACGCTTACGACGGACGGTCGCGCGAAAAGAACGGCGAAAATCGCGACGAGCGCCAAACGGAGCCCGAGCGCGACGCGGCGGCGAAAGCGCGAAAGCGTCGCGTCGTTCGGACGGAAAACGACGAGTCCGACGACGAGCGCGGCGAGCAAAACGGCGACGAGCGTCCAACTGTCGCCGAGCGGTTGAAAGGAAAAGCGGGGCATAACGACGGAAAAGGAAAACGCAACGATGAAAACGGTTCGGTCGGCGCGCGACGCGACGACGGCGCTCGATTATACGAAATTTTCCGCCCTTTGTATACGGCGATTTTTCGGAACGCCCGCTTTTTCCGACGCGTCGGCGTTTTTTACGCGGTTTCGCTATTTTAACGGCGTTGGGCGGCGTTGGACGAGAATTGGGCGGCGTCGCGTCGACAAGAAACGACGCGACCGCGTCTTCTCGTTGGGAAAACGCGGTCGCGGTCGGCGGCGGTCGAGACGACGTTAAATCGCGGAACCGCCGGTTTTACGGAAGCCGATTAGAGGTTCTTTTGAATCCATTCGGCGATTTGAACGGCGTTCGTCGCGGCGCCCTTGCGGAGGTTGTCGCTGACGCACCAGAACGCGAGGGAGTTCGCGGTCGTCATATCTTCGCGAATGCGACCGACGTAAACGTCGTCCGTGTCGTGGCAGTGGTACGGCGTCGGGTATTCTTTCTTCGAGAGGTCGTCCATCAAGACGATTCCCGGCGCGGCGGCGAAGAGTTCGCGGGCTTTTTCGACCGAAATTTTGCGTTCGGTTTCGACGACGACGCTTTCCGAGTGGCAGTTCGCGACCGGAACGCGGACGGCGGTCGGGCAAACTTGAATCGCGGAGTCGCCCAAAATTTTGCGCGTTTCGTGCAGAAGTTTCAGTTCTTCCGACGTGTAGCCGCGTTCCTTGGCGCCGCCGATTTGCGGAATGCAGTTGAAGCCGATCGGATACGGGAACGCTTCCGTTTCGCATTCGCGGTACGTTTCGCCTTCGAGCCAAGCCTTCGACGTCGAAACGAGGTCGCGGTTCCCCGGGAGCCCGGCGCCGCTCGTCGCTTGGTAAGTGCTGACGATAACGCGGCGGACGCGGGCGTAATCGTGCAACGGTTTCAGCGCGACGACCAGTTGCGTCGTCGAGCAGTTCGGGCTCGAAACGAGACCCTTATGTTTGCGAATGTCTTCCGCGTTGACTTCCGGAATGATAAGCGGAACGTCCGGATACATACGCCAGTAACCGCTTTCGTCGACGACGATCTTAGCGCGTTTGCGGGCTTCCGGAATGAAGTCGCGAGCGACGTCGTCCGGCGTGCTGGCGATGACGAGATCGACGTCGTCGAACGCTTCCGGGCAAAGCAACTCGACTTTGATCGGCGCGCCGTTGAACATAATTTCTTTGCCGACGCTGCGTTGCGACGCCAAGAACTTCATTTTCTTGTACGGGAACTTGCGTTCTTGAAGCATGCGAACAGCGAGCGTTCCGACGGCTCCGGTGGCTCCGACGACGGCGACGGAATCGAACATAGCGGACTCCTTGCGGTTGGGACGGCGCCGGGTCGAGCGTCGTCAAAAAATTTTTTAAACGCGACGGAAAAGCCGTCGGCGGGAAAATTAAAGTTAGTCTCTGCTAATAAAAAGCGACGTTTTTGCGTCGTTTTTCCGAGACGCGACTTATTATGTTCGATTTTTACGTCGACGCAAGGGGCTTTTAAGGCGAAAACGTCTCTTTTTCGCTAATTTTCTGGAAATTTTGTTAGGCTTTTTTAATTTTTGGCTAGCCGAGGGCGACTTCGGCGAACGCTCCGGGCGATTCTTCGAGACGCAGCGAGAAACGGTATTCGGACGTCGGGAAGGGAAGCGCGCCGAGTTCGACGATTTTTTCCAGCCAACGGTCGAGAAAAACGGACGCCAACTCCTCCGTCGAAGCGTTGAGCGCGTCGACCCAAGCGACCGCGTCGAGCGGAACGACCCAACGCCGAGGCTCCGGGGCGCCGCGCCAAAGAACGACGATTTCTCCGACCGGGTTTTCCGGCGTCGGCGCGACTTCTCGGTAGTCGGTTTCCGGCGCTCGGGTCGCCAAAATCGTTCGATGATTCCAAGTCGACGCGATTTCGAGAATCGAGCGGCGCGCCGCGACAAAATCGAGAACGCACCCGGAAGCGTCGCGCGGGCCCTCGACCCGAAGCGAAACGCGGAAGTCGTGCCCGTGAATCGGTTCGCCGAACCAAGCGGGAGCGGAGGGAGAACGCAACGCGACCGGCGCGAGAACGTCGTCGGCGTCGACGCGAACAACTTGCCGAGCCGACGCGTCGAACGTGTACGCGTCGGCGTTGGAATTCGGCGTCTCTATAGGAAAGACGACAAAATGCGACGCGTTGAAGGTAAGTTCCGCGTCGTCGAGCGACACGGAGAAACGGCGTTGGGGAAAACGACGAGCCATAAAACTTTATGCAAGCTAAAATAGGTAAAATGGGGGAACGGGAGGGAATAAACCGAGCTTAAAACAGGCAAAATGGGGAAAGACGCGACGGATAAAGCGCGAGG
This sequence comes from Thermoguttaceae bacterium, assembly GCA_045545275.1. Taxonomy (GTDB): domain Bacteria; phylum Planctomycetota; class Planctomycetia; order Pirellulales; family Thermoguttaceae; genus RUG369. The sequence goes on from JAZQAP010000383.1 coordinate 6,082, forward strand.
GAAAGGAGTTTTTTGCCGATTTTTTCTAAAATTTCTAAAAGTTTCGTAAAAAGTCGCTTTCCTCCGCTTGCGCTATTGAAACCGTTTGTTAAAATAGTGATGCGTCGGTTTATCATTCGGCTTCTTCGACGGGATTTTTCAACGCTTTTTGAAATTTCAACGTAGGAAAGACGCGGATGTCGAACGACGCTCCCCGTTTAATCGTTAAAATGATTAAGTCGAACGCGTTTTGAGGCGGCGTTTTGCGCGCTCGGCCTCCGTCGACTCGACGAAAACGCGTTTTGACGATTAAGATAAAAAGTTTCCCGCGGCGCTCGCGACGTCATGCGCGCCGCTTAAGTTAAACCCTGTTTTTTATTGGGGATGAAGCGAAATCGCTTGCGCTTAAATGAAGGACGGTTTCCCGTCGCGCGGCGGCTTCCCGCGTCCTTTTTGGCGCGACCGTTTCGTTTTATCCGGTAAATGACTCCACAAATTTAGGAAT
>JAZQAP010000384.1:0-2914 GCA_045545275.1 Thermoguttaceae bacterium
GTTTCGTCCGGCGCGGCGCCTTCGACGCGAGGAACGACGAGTTCGCAAGGCGTCGAACGCGCGGCGGGCGAGGAGAGAACGTCGATTGGCGACGGGATTTGAACGGCGACTTCGAGGCGTTTGCCGAATCGCGTCGCGTCGAGATCGATCGCCCAGCGTCCGGCCCCGAGATTTTCGACTCGGCGGCGCGAGCCGTTGACCGTCGCTTCGAGAACGCGAGCGCTTTCCGGAACGAGCAAAACGCATTCGCGCGGCGCGTTCGGGCGGAGCGAAAAGGTCGTCGAAACGAAAATTTCGCGTTGCGCGTCGACGTAAAAGGAAGCCCGAGCGCGCGAAATTTGGAGGCGGTCGTTTTCGGACGCGATCCAAGCGTCGGCGTCGGCGCCGAGCGTTTCGCCGATCGAAAAATCGACGGAGTCGACGTTCGACATGCCCGATTCGTTGGTGAGAATCGACGGCGGAACGACGAAAGCGGGGGCCGCGTCCGGAGCGATTCCGGCGACGAGCGCGGCGGTTCCGCGCGTCGCGCCGTCGAGCGTCGTTTGCGGGAAATCGTCGCGGGCGACGGAGCGAAGTTTTTCCGTTTCCCAACGAATCGGCGTCGCGTCGACCCGACGCGGGAGGAAGGCGAAGCGGCGGACGCCGGAAACGTCTTCGCGCGAAGACGACGGGAGGAGGCGGAAGCGCGGGAGACGAACGTTTTCGCGTTCGTTTTTCATCTTCGCGACGAAAACGAACTCCGCCGATCCGACGAGGGGCGTTTTTTTCGGTTGGAAGACGACGACGCGCTCGCCGGTTTCGAGCGTCGATTCGGTCGCGACGAAGTCGGAGGAGGGGTCGAGCGGCTCGAGCGAATACGATTCGTCGAGAGCGACGCAAAAGCGGTCGACGCGACCGTTTTGAACGTCGACGCGGAAGTCGACCGCCGTTTTCCAAGCGCCGTCTTTGCGATAGAGGAAAACGCGTTGGACGCCTTCGAGGCGCGGCGCGTTGAGGCGAACGACGACGTCGCCGGGGCGCGCCGGGGCGGGGCTCGACGGCGGCGAAGCGTCGACGCCGTCGGCGTCGTCGAGCGTCGCGCGGGGCGCGGTCGCGTCGAAGGCTCCGACGAGACGAACGTCGTCGCCGGGGGGCGGCGCGAGCGTTTCGGAGGCGGCGAGGCGCGTCGCGTCGAGGGGCGACCAAGCGTTCGGCGCCGTCCAGTCGAGGTAAGCGTTCGTCGTCCGGTAGAGGCGAAGGACGTTTTCTTTGAAGTCGACGTTTTGTAACGAAACGACGGGGAACGGGCGGGCGACGTCGAGCGTCGTTTGAGCGCGCCCGACGATTCGGAGAACGCGTCGGCCTTTGAGAGGGGAGCGGAAAAGGAGGACGAGGGCGCCGGGGTCGAGGAAATAATCGGGCGTTTCGAGGGCGACGTTTTGGTCGTCGAAGAGCGCGATTTCGTCGACGACGAACGGGGTCGGCGTTTCGAGGTCGAGGCGAAAGACTTCGGTCGGCGCGTCGATCGTCGCGACGAGGCGCGTTTCGACTTGCGTCGGGCGGAAGACGAGCGTCGTCGTTTCGGACGCGACCGGGCGAACGGACTTTAAGCGCGTCGAAATCGACGCGCCGCGCGGCGTCTTGGCGAGGTCGTAAACGGCGAACGGAGCTTCTTTAAGGGGCGTTCCCCAAACGGCTTGAAAGGCGGCGACCGTTTCGGTCGACGGGGGCGGATCGGCGCATTCGACGCCGTCGCCGGGGAAGAACGCGAGCCAATTTTTGAGGACGCGGGCGTCGCGAACCGAGAACGACGGAAAGCGCGCGCGACCGACGCCGGAGGCGCGGCGGGCGACAAAGTCCGCGTCGAGCGCGAAGGAGCCGGAAATCGGCGTTTTGAACGAGACGCGCAGCGAGCCGTCGGCGCCCGCGAGCGGTTCGACCGAGGCGACTTCCGCTTTATCGCATTGGCAATAGCCGGAAAAGGAATAGAGCGGATCGCCGACGAGGACGAGCGAGTCGATTTTGCCGCCGACGACTTGGCAGCGGAAGGACGCGCGAACGTCCGCTTGCGTCGGTCGGGCGCGCATCAGGAAGAGTTGTTCGACGTCGACGGTCGCTTTGTTCGATTTAGCGTTCGGTTCCGCTTTCGCGACGACGAGACGGTCGACCGCGCCGAGTTCGACGACGACGCGACCGGACGAGCGCGTCGTTTTGCCGAGCGCGTTGGGGAAGTCGAGCGTCGGAGCGTCCGGAGGGACGGCGAGTTCGAGGCGCGACGACGGAACGCGGGGGATCGGGAAGGAAATTTCGGCGTTCGTTTCCGAAAATTGCGGCGGAGCGATCGTCAGTTCGAGGACGTGTTCGCCCGGTTGCGCGTCGACGATTTCGAAGAAAACGTCGCGTCCGTTTTCGGAGAAGGTCGGCGCGATCGCGCGGTCGTCGAATTTAACGTCGAAATCGGGGGCGAGCCGCGTCGCCGGGAGCGCGATCGTCGCGTTCGGCTCGTCGAGGACGATCGCGTAGGTCGCCGTTAAGTTGAAGAGCGAAGTCGCGTCGGCGAAAGCGTTGTGATTGACGACGCCTTCGTAAAGCGCGTCGACGACGCGCCAAGAGCGTTCCGTCGGGCGTTCGGCGAGCGTCGAGCGTATTTCTTCGTAAAAATCGGACGGAATCCAATAATAAGGGCCGACCGGGCGGCGTTCGTCGTCGACCGGAACGAAGACGCGGCGCGGTTCGCGCCAAGTCGCGGAACCGTCGGACGCCGCGTCGGGAGCGGGGGCGGACGGCGCGTCGTCCGCGAAAACGGGCGCGGCGGAGGAAACGGCGTTCGGCGCGACCGGGGCGAACGTCGAAACGCCGAGAAGGAGCGCGAGGGAAAGGAGAGCGGGCGCCGTCGTCGTCGCCGTCGAGGTCGCGCCTTGACGACGAGGGGGGG
>JAZQAP010000385.1:0-5824 GCA_045545275.1 Thermoguttaceae bacterium
CCGCTCGACGCGCTCGACGAGTATTTGCGTTTTACCGAGTGGTCGCTGACGGCGGACGTCGCGTCTTGGGACAAGTCGACGAATCCTCGGAAACGCGAACTCGCGCCGCGTTGGCGTAATTTCTTGGAACGAAAAATCGACTGGCGCGTTATTGTTGAAAAAACGATTTCCTTTAGAATTGGCGAACGGGAAGAAGCGTCGATTTTCGCGTCCCCCGCGCTCTTTGAAGCGGCGTTTCGAGCGAAGGCGCCCGCCGAGTTGCGCGACGTTCCGTTGCGTTTCGACGTCGCGAAACATACTCGGCTTCCCGCGGGGTTCGCGTCGCGAAATTTCCTTTACAATCCGGAAAACGACGCCGTCGTCGGGCTCGACCAAGAGGACGCGTACCGTCAAGCGGAGAAAAGTTTCCGGATTTGCCGGATTTACGGGCGTTCCGACGGAGCGCGCGACGCGATTTTGGAAACGTTCAAACGATTGACAGGCGACGGTTCCGGCGACGATTTGACGAATATGTAACGACGTTTGAAATTAACGTTGAACGGAGAAAGTCGCAACGAAAACAAACTTTTCAAACGCGGGGTTCGACGACGTTTTGGAGGCGGGAGGCGAGTGAAATTGAGCGTTAAAGCGGAGGTCGCGACGTCGCGACGAGCGCGCGGCGTTAACAACGAAGGGGAGCGCGGCGAGTGAAAAGGTTGCGTTGGGAAGCGGCGTTGGTCGGGCTTGTCGCGTTGGCGGCGACGTTGGCGGCGACGGAGCGAACGCCGTTGACTTGGGACGAAGGGGACGCGTTCGTTCGAGCGGAACGCGTCGCCGCTTGGACGCGAGCGGTTGTCGTCGGCCCGCAAAAGTTAAAAGAAACGCTCGACGCGAGCGACGTAAAATCGGAAAAGTCGACGCAAATTCCGTCGTTTAACGCCGGCGACGGCGAAAAAGTAGGGGAACCCGAACGTCGCGAAGAAGGCGAACGTCGCGAACGAGCGCGTTTCGGCGACGTCGAACGAGCGGCGCTCGAATATTTTGCGCGGTTCGACGGGCGGCGCGCCCTATTTTCGGAACGGGCGATCGGGGCCGGTTGGCCGCACGTCGTTTATCGAGAAGGGCATCCCGCCGGTTATTCGATCGCGATCGCGTCGGGACGAGCGTTCGCTTTGCGTTTTTTGCCGTTTTTATCGGAAAAAGCGGCTTTTCGGCTTGGCCCGATTTTTCTTTTTGCGTTGGCGTTAGCGGCGGTGTTTTATCGCGTCGCGCGAAATTGGGGACGGTTTGCGGCGGTTTTAGCGGTTGTTGGGATTGTGTCGATTCCGCGGGTTTTCGGACACGCGCAACTTGCCGGCGGCGACTCGCCGTTGATTTCGAGTTGGCTCTTGGCTTGGGCTTTTTTCGACGCGGCGCTCGCGTCGAAACGGGGCGCGGTTCTTCTCGGCGGAGCGGTCGGCGTTTCCTTTTGCGCAAAGTTTAGCGGTTTTGCGATCGTCGTTCCGTTGGCGACGGCGTTCGGCGCGACGCTTTGGGCGCGACGACGGAACCGAGCGCGCGTTTTGGGGGAAATGGTGGGGGCGCGCGACGAGGGTAAAGAGGAGGAAAGAGGCGAAAAAAGAGACGCGTCCGAAAAAGGGCGCGACGGCGTCGGGGCGGCGTTCGGGCGCTTCGCGTTGGCGGCGTTCGTCGCGGCGGCGGTCTTTTTCGCGGCGAATCCTCCCCTTTGGACGCGACCGGTCGAAGGATTCGAAACCTTTGTTTCGCTGAACTTGCGGCGCGACGGATTCGATATTCCGATCTTTTTTCTCGGGCAAATTTATTCGCCGTCGCGTCCGTTGCCTTGGTGGAACGGTTTTTTTTGGTTGGCGACGACCGTTCCGACGGCGCTGTTGGCGTTCGCCGCGTTGGGCGTCCGCGCGACGACGTTTGGGGGAAATAGACGGAATTGCGCGGAAAACGAGATTAAAAAGGTTGGCGCAAATAGCGAGAATAGGAAGGCGGCGGAAACGGCGGAAACTGCGGAAACTGCGGGAAGGGAAGGAACGGCGGAAACGGAAAACGAACGAAATAAACGCGCCGAAAGCGGCGAGACGAAGGACGACGGCGTTCGGCGCGGGCCCCAAACGGCGGGGCTTGCGTTGCTTGCGTTAGCGTTTGCGGCGACGTTGCCGATCGTGCGTTTTTTGCCGGGGATTCCGACGCACGACGGGGCGCGGCTTTTGATCGCCTCTTTTCCGTTTGTAGCGATTTTAGCGGCGTTCGGCGCGACCGTGTTTGTCGACCGGCGCGGAAGTTGGCGACGTCGCGAGCGCCGAGGAAGTCGCGAAGAGAACGGCGGCGAAGGGCGCGGAGAAGGGCGCGGCGAAGGGCGCGGAGAAAAAGAGGCGCGGAAGAAGAGCGGAACGACGGCGCGAATATTGACGCAAGCGTTTGTTTCGGCGGCGTTTGCGACCGGCGCAGTCGATTTGATTCGCTCGGCCCCGCAGTATTTGTCTTTTTACAACGCGACGCTCGGCGGCGTCGTCGGAGCGCAACGGCGCGGAATGGAGGCGACTTATTATTGGGACGCGTTCGACGCCGACGCGGTCGTTTGGCTGAACGAGAAAATCGCCGCCGCGCGCGCCGACGGGCGGCCGTCCGGCGTTCTTTTCGGTTCCTTTTCGTCGCAAACGCTCGATTATTATCGTCGTTGGGGGACGCTCGCGACGCCGGAAACGGAAACGATAACGACGCCGAACGCTTTCGCTAATCGCGAACGTTTCGGGTTTTACGTCGTTCAGCGTCGCCCGTCCGGCTGGACGGCGCTCGAATTGGCGCTTTTTAAAACGGCGCGTCCGATTTATCGCAAAACGGTTCGCAATCCGTTCGATTTTCGAACGGAAAAAAACGCTCGACGCGAAGCCGTTTTGCTCGAAATATACGACTTCCGCGACGTCGAGCGCGTTTTAACGGCGGCGACTCGGTCGCGAGAAGCGAACGGGAAGGAAACGGAAACGCGTTAAAACGGCGAGAATGGGCGAAACGGAGAAAAAATAGGGACGCGGCGGCAAATCGCGACAATAAAAAACGACGCGAATTTGTATTTGGCGTCGTTTTTTTATCGTTTTGCGGTTTTAGAAGAAAATTGGATTGGATTTCTGCGACGGAGGAAAAGGGAACGCCGCAAAGGATTTTCCCAACCGGTTTCGAGGAGCCCGACGATTCGCGGACGTTCGCCGCGCCGCAAAACGGAGGATTTTACCAACCGGTTTCGAGAAGCCCGACGATCTGGTCGGCGATTTTGTCGATCGCTTCTTGCTGCGCGGTCGCGTTCGATTGCCCCATTTCCGCGACGAGGTAACCTTGGCTCGAAACGTTCGCGCCGCCGTCCGACGTCAATAGGAGTGGCGCCGTTTCCGATAAGACGGCGCCGCCGCGACGCGTCCGCAAAACCGCTACGACCGCTAAGTTCGCGCTTTTTTGACGGGTGTCGTCGTATCGGTTGAACGCCGAAACGCTTTGCGTTTCCGAAACGAGGCGCACCGAAAGGGTCGCGTCCGCTTCGCTCGGCCCGGCGAGCGAGTACGGCGTTTGCTCGGTAATCTTTTTGCAAATCGCCTCGGTCAAGCGTTCGCCGAACGCCGCGCGGTACGTGTCCGCTTCGACCGTCGGAACGAAAATCGTTTTGATATTTTCGTCGTAAAGACCGCGCGGGCCGACGTTGTAACCGGCGCAACCGCAAAGCGTTAAGGAAACGGCGGTCGACGCGGCGCAAACGACGGCGGCGATAAACGCAAGCGCTCGGCGACGCGGCGAACGGCGAGTAAAATCGGCAAAGCGCGGAAAAAAAAACGACGGCATAAACTTTTCGGTTGCGGGAAATAAGGAAAAATACGGGAAAAACGTCGCGTTGAACGGCGGCGACGCGGCGTTTTACAGCGCGATTTTAACGGTTTTAACGTTTATGAAAACAAACGATTTCGCGGCGTTTTGGGATAAACGTTTTTTAAAACGTTTGTTGAAACGTCGCGACGTTTTTGTTTTAACGCCGGCGCGGCGCGTCCGGGTCGGCGGCGACGTTTTCTCGTTCGGAGGCGGTTTCGGAAGTTGCGTCCGTCTTGTCGGCGTCGGCGCCGAGGCGGTCGAGCGATTCTTCGCGGCGGGCGACGCGAGCAAGTTCCGCCGGGGGCGCCTCTTCGAAATATTGGTTTTTCGACTTCGGTAGGAAGGGCGCAACCGGGCGAATCCAAGCGAATTGGTCGGCTTCGGCCGGTTTTTCCGCGATCGTTTCGTAAGATTGAGCGGCTTCCGTCGCGTAATAACTGTTCGGGAAATCGCGAACGAGACGATGATAGTAAGCGCGGGCCGAGGCGAAGTTTCCGCGTTTCTCGTAATATTGGCCGACGACGTAAAGTTGTTTCGCTTGTTCCTCTTTGATCTTTTCGAGTTCTTCGAGGACGACGTCCATGTTCCCGCGACCGCTTTTTTGCGCGGCTTCGGCGAGGGCGCGCGCTTGTTCGAGCGGCGCCGTGTCGTAAAACGGGCCTTGGTAGGACTTGTGCAACGCGATCATCGCCAAGCGGCAAGCGTCCTCGGCGTATTTGCTGCCCGGGTAGAACTCGTAAAGTTGCTTGTAATATTGAGCGGCGGTCGCGAACGCTCCGTCGCCAGGGTTGACGCCGCGTCGCATGTGAGCGTTCGCCAACGCGAAGAGGGCGGCCGGCGCGAGTCCGGAGTCGGAAGCGTCGTTGAGGAAGATCGTTTCGAACGCTTTTTGCGCTCCGGCGAAGGAGCTGAAACGCGGTTTGTCTTTTTCGGTCAAGTTGACGCTCGGCCCGGTCGCCTCTTCGGAGCATTCGGTCCAATAACAGCCGATCGAATAAAGACGTTTCATCGCCGTGTCTTTGTAAATCGAGTTTGCGTAAGTTTTTACGAGAGCGCGGAAGCAGACGAGCGCGCGGTTGTAATCTTTGTAAAAGAACCAACATTCGCCGGCGAAAAAGAGTCCGTCTTCTTCGATAAGCGTTCCGAATTCGCCGACGTTTTCCTTTTTCGAGAAATCGCGACGCGGTTTGAGCGCCGGGCCCGGCCAACGTTCGGCGGCGCGTTCGTAAAGGACGGCGGCCTCTTTGAGGAGTTTGGGTTCTTTAGTCGCGTAATATTCCTTTTGTTTTTCGCAAGCCCGACGCATATACTCGAGCGCGGCGCGTTCGTCCGGGCCCATTCCGAACCAACCGCGGATACGGTCGACGGTCAACGCGTATTTCGACCAATCGATCGGCGTCGGCTGCTCTTTTTCCCAATCGTATAGTTCGCGCGAGTATTCCTCGTCGGTCATCATTCCGAGATCGGCGGCGGTAACTTGTCGGATGAAGGTCGATTCGCGTTCTTCGCGAGCGAACGGGCCGTTCGGGTTGTTGAAGACGTCGCCGGGGTCGGTGAGCGGCTGGAGGTAGCGCGGCGTTTTCTCGAGCGTTTTTTGTCGCGCTTTTTGTTTTTTAACCCAATCGGCGTATTCTTGTTCGAGGCGTTTTTCGGTCGCTTCTTTATCGGCGAGCGATTCTCGACGGGGCCCGTCGACTTTGTCGCTTTCGGGCGCGTCGGTCGGTTCGGGAAGCGCGGTTCCTTCGGTCAAGAAAGCGGGAAGTTCGCTAACGGTCGGCGGCGCGGAGGTTTCGGCGGGCGCGTCGGCGGGCGCCGCGCCGAAGAAGGACGGGTCGAAAACGGGAAAAGATTCGTCGAGCGTCGCGAACGGCGCGTCGGTTGGAGCCGAGGCGTTCGACGCGGGGAGCGGTTCGCTCGTTTGACCGCGAAGCGTCGTCGCCGTCGTTTTCGGGAACGCCGCGTCGCGCGCGACCGGGCC
>JAZQAP010000386.1:0-5296 GCA_045545275.1 Thermoguttaceae bacterium
CCCGTTCAGCGTTAACACGCTATGTCCGAAATTGTTGTATCGAAACAGTTTCCATCGTTCCGAATTTTGGCCCATTCCCCAAAGATTCATCCCGCGCGACTCGATGCGATGGTAATTTTCCGGCCCCAGCTCGACAATCCAGCGGACGCCGCCGTCGTCGTACACAAACCCGCCCTCGTCCATATGCCCGTGCGGCGCGTTCGGCGCTCCGGCCTTAATCCCGAGGTACGCCGCGTCGCGCTTCCAAGCGGTTCGGAAAAGCGCGACGGCGTTGCGACCGTTCCCGACGCCGACGTACCCAAGTTCTTGCGGCGCAACGTTTCCGAACCCAAGTTCATTCGGGTCGACCGGCGCGCCGCCGTCGATTTTCTCCGCGTCGAGCGGCGTTTCGCGAATCGGCCCCCAAAGTAGCGCGCAGACGCCCAGCCGATGCGCCGCGATCGTGTCGATCGACCGCGTTCCGTACTTAACCTTATGTTTCGTCGCGACATACGCCGCGTCAAGTTGGAAATTTTCGTTCCAAGCGACGCCGACGTCGCCAAGGTTGCGCGCGTTCCAAAAAGCGGTCGGCTCGAACATCTTTCCGCCGCCGGAATCCGGGTAATTGAACGCGTCGCCGGTCGTTCCAAAGACGTGTTCGAAATACCGAATCGTCTCCTTAAACCCGCGCGCCTCGGAACGTCCGAAATCGTTCCCCAACGCGGAGTTAAGCGCCGCCAACAGCAGAACGTTAAAACCGGTTCCGTACCCCCAGTAGCCGGGCCCCTCGGTATAATTTCCATCCGGCTCGTAAGACGCCATACTCCACGTTACGCCGTTTACTGACTGCCGCACGGCGTCGCGAGCGAGTTCCGGTTCGTCGTCGGCGATCGCAAGCGCCCCGTAAAGCGTTCCGCACCAACAGACTTGGTTCCAGTTCGCGTTGTTTTTCTTCCACCAACCGCGAATCTTCAACGCTTCTTCGACGCCCTTGACGCGAATCGCCTCGCGAATCTTTTTTCGATTCTCGTCCGAAAACGTCGCGCCGCAGGAGTCGTATGCAAACGCCAGCGCCGTCGTCATTTCCGCGACGTCGAGAAAGTGCGACGGATTCCAATCGGAAAACTCGGCGATCGCTACCGCTTCCTTTTCGACCCGCGCCGCGTACTTAACGTCGCCGGTATAACGGTACATAAACGTCCAGCCGAAAAGGCGGCGAAGCGCTTCCCGCGAAACGCCGAGAAGTCGTTTTCCTTCAAGTTTCCGCTCGACCGGCGGCGCGTTTAACGTCTTGTCGGCGCGACGTTTAATCGCTTCATAATAAGCCTTCCAACGCGGGTCGGCGTCGATTTTTTTCTTAACGTCGGCGATCGCTTCGTCGGTCAACAACAAACGCGGCGCCGGACGCAACTTCTCGAACGCGGCGTCGACTTCCGTTTGCAAAATCGCCGGAAACCCTTTCGCCGTCGCGTCTTGCGGTTTCTTCGTTTCCGCCGCGAACGCCGACGACGATTGGAAAACGTCGCCGCCCGACGTTCCAAGCGACGTCCCGCCCCAAGCGACCGCCGCCGCAAAGCCCAACGTCGCGACGCGTTTCCAACTCTTGCCGCCGCTCCGTTTAGGCCGAGCCTCGTTTAAGTCGACGCTTCGTCCTTTTTCTTCTTGCCGAAGTCGTTTCCATTCGTTCGCTTTCATTGGAAGTCTTTTCCTTTCAACACGTTGCGTTTAACGCTTTTTATTTCGAACGTTCGCGGATTTTTTTCGACAAAATCGCCGAAATCTTTCCGCCGACGCTGGCGCCGCGCCCGTTTTTCCGGTATAATGGGGACGCGCTTATTTTAGCGCTTACGGCGCCGCGTTTCAAGCGATTTTGGTCGTTTTTCGACAAAAAAACTCGCGCCGCCGTTCGTCGCGACGTTATCCATCGCCGTTTCAACGGTTGCGTCGACCGACGCCGCGACCGCGTTTTCCTCGTTCCCTCTCGCTTAAATTTTACGGAGCGCACCATGCCGACAAACGCCAAACCGTTCGACGTCAACGCTTACCAGACTCGACTAACCGCAAGTTTTTTTTGTTTCCGACGCGTTTTCGCCGTCGTTTTTATTGTCGGCGCCGTCCTTTTTTTAACGGCGCCGTCGCTCGAAGCCGCCGAAACGACGCGCTTCGGAGCCGTCTTGATTCCGACCGCGCCCGTCGAGCCGAGCGACGCCAAGTCGCGCAAGTTTGAGCGCCCGCAAATCGTTTTTAGCGAAGAAGATAAAAACGCCGATTGGCGCGTCGTCGAGGGCGAAGCGCACGTCGGCGTCGACGCGACGCGCTTCTATTTCACCGTCGAAGCGCCCGGCGCGAACGTCAAAGCGCCGCGAGTCGAAGTCGTTTGGCCCGGCGTCGAAGTCGCTCGCGTTCTCGGGGCCCGCGACGGCAAGTTCGAAAAAACGGAGCGCGGCGTTTCGTTTGAAATCGCGTCGCGAACCGCTCCAACTTGCGTTTTTACGGAAGTTCCGTTCGGCGCCGTTCGTCTCGGCGTCTTTCACAACCGCGAAGAGCGTCGCGCCGGGCCGTACCGCGACGGCGTTTATCCGGAACCTCAAATCAAGGCGCAGCTTAACTTTATGATCGGCGCGCTCGAAGTTTGCCGCGAACTCGGTTGGACGGAAACGACGTCGCCCGGTTTCGTCGACCATATCAACCTTTACGGTTTCGAGACTTGCTATCCGAACGGCCACCGCGACTTCCCGCCGCATTTCCACATTATGCTCGCTTGGGACGGTTGGAGCGGAGCGCATGTCGCGCACTATTTGCTCGACGCTAAAGGTTTGATTTTAAAGAACAACCAATGGTCGATGCACGAGAATATCGAGACGTTTTACGGACGCGGCGAGACGACGCCCTTCCCGGACAAAACAGGCAGCGTTATTTTTGAAACGACGATTCTTCCGGACGGAACCGGTCTCGTTATCCGTTCGACTTACAACGCGGAACCCGATAAATCGCAAGACGTCGCGTCGCGCCGCGAGTTTTTAATCCGCGCCGGTCGAGAAAGCGCCGTCGAGTCGGTCGAAATTTGCGCCCGACCGTTCGGCTCCGCCGCCGACGCGCCTTGGACGCTTATCGGCGAAGCGACGGCGAACGACGATTCGGTCGCCGGGAAGTTCCGCGCGTCGATTCGCTACGCCGACGGTTCGTCTCGGGAAATCGCCTTCGATTACGACCCGGCGCGCGGAGGTCGAATCGATCGTTAGCCTCGTTAGAATTCCCTCGCGCCTTTTTTGCCGCGTCGCGTTCGTTCTCCAAACCGCGACGCGGCGTTCCCGCGCCGCCGACGTCCTCTCCTCCCGCTCGACTCGCGATCGTTCGTACTCTTCCGCCGTCGACGGAACAGGCGACAGAAATCGCTTTTTTCTCTTTTACCTCCGCGCTTCGTTTCCTCCGCGCCGCCGTCGTTCCTTTCTTCGTCGCGTCTTCATCTATTTTTTCGAGCCGCCCCGCCAAGCGAGCGTCCGCTTTATTCCCCAAACCGAACGTCGACGAGCGTCGCGTTTTCCTTCCTTACTCCTTTTACATCGGCGTTTAACGTTTTACCCGCCGAACGTCGCGCGCCGCCTTATTCCTTTATTTTTTAAAACGTCGAAAAAAAATTAAAAATTTTTCCAAAACCCCGTTGACAATTTTTGAAGTTCGGTTAAAATCATTTTTGTCAGTTGGGGGCAACGAGACGCGAACCTAACGGTTTTTTTTCCGATAGCGACAAGCGTTGAGAAGTCGACGACAGACGGTCGTTTTAACGACAGAAGATTGGGGAGTTAGCTCAGTTGGGAGAGCGCAACGTTCGCAATGTTGAGGTCGTGGGTTCGACTCCCATACTCTCCACTCAACTTCTTTTGACGAAGTTTTCCTAAATCCCGTAGAACGCCGTTCGCAAGACGGCGTTTCTCTTTATACGGGCGGGGGCGACTAGCTCAGTTGGTTAGAGCGCCGCTTTCACACGGCGGGGGTCGCTGGTTCGAATCCTGCGTCGCCCACTTTTTAAGTCTTTGTCCTAAGAGACTTAGAAGAACGTTTTCTTTTTTGGGAATCGCGCGAATTTCCGTTTGTAGCTACATTGTATCTACATTGGAGATTACGACATGTCGAATATTCCCAAGTACTGTCGCTTCAAATCGCGCGACGTCGGTTATTCTTACTACAACCGGAAAAAAATTTATTTTCCCGGAAAATACAACTCGCCGGAGTCCCGCGCCGCCTATTTGCAGTTCGTCGCGACGCTCGAAACGGGCGACGCTTCCCTCTTCGAACGCCGCCAAACGACCGTCGCCGAACTTTGCGCGCAGTTCCTCCGTTGGGCGCAGGTCTACTACCGCAAACTCGGCCGCTCGACCGGAACCTACGAACGCTTCGCGCAAATCGTCGTTCCCCCTTTGCTCGAACTTTATTACGACCTTCCCGTCGGCAAAATGAACGTCGCCCGCCTCCGCCGCCTTCGCGACGCGCTCCTGACTCGCGACCTTTGCCGCAACACGATCAACGACCGAATCGGCTGGACGAAGCAAATCTTTAATTGGGGCGAAGAAAATCTCGTCGTTCCGTCCGACGTCGCCGCGTCGGTTCGGTCGCTGAAGCCGCTCGAAATCGACCGCTCCCCCGCCCGCGAAACGGAGCCGGCGCTTCCCGTTCCCGACCGCGACGTCCGCCTCACCGTCCTCAACGCGTCGCAAACGATCGCCGACTTGATCGAAACGATCCGCTACACCGGCATGCGCCCCGGCGAAGCGCGCAACCTGACTTGGCGGCAGATCGACCGTTCCGGCGCCGTTTGGCTCTACAAACCGGTCGACCACAAAACGCGCCATCGCGGCAAGGTTCGCGTCGTGCCGATCGCCAAACGCGCGCAAGAAACGCTCTTAAAATACGAACATAAGACGCCGGACGAGCCGATTTTCTCGCCGCGCGACGCCGTTCGCGAACGTTACGCCGCGCCCAACGGCGACGTTTCCGAAGCGGTCGCGGCCCGAATCGAGCGAACGGCGGAGCGTTATACGAAAGACGCGCTTTGCCGAGCGGTCGCGAGAGCGGCGAAGCGCGCAGGCGTTCCTTCTTGGTCGCCGAACCAGCTCCGACACGCCGCCGCGACGGAAATCCGCGAGAAACTCGGACTCGAAGTCGCGCGAATCGTTCTCGGGCATTCGTCGACGTCGACGACGGAAATTTACGCCGAAATCGCCGCGCGGCGCGTCGCGGACGACGTCGGCAAAATTTGGGAATAACGCCCCAAGTCGGGGGCCAAGCGGGCTTAGGAAGACAAAAGCTCCTGACAACT
>JAZQAP010000387.1:0-2954 GCA_045545275.1 Thermoguttaceae bacterium
GGCGCGTCGAGCGTCGAACGCAAAACGTCGGTCGCGGCGGCGAGAAGTTGGGCGGAATACGCCGATTTTAACGCGTCGTCGGTCGGGAGCGAGTGCGCCGAAAAGAGAATCAAGCGTTTCGGAGGCGCGCCGTTCGAAGCGTCGACGTTAATATCGGCGGCGTTAGAGGTTTGCGGGGACTGCGGGTTTTGCGCGGTTTGCGCGGTTTGGGAAAGCGACGCGGCGGCTTCGAACGGGTTCGATTCGAGTTCGTCCCAAGCGAGCGCGGTCAAAAGCGCGTCGGCGGCGGCGCGACGGTACGCCGGGAGGTCGAAAAAGGGCGGCGTTTGCGCGATTTGCAGGCGAGCGGCAAATTCCGGCGACCGGCGGCGAACCGCGTCGCGAACGGCGTCGATATATCGACGGCAACTCTGCGGCGAGCCGAACGCCGACGTCGGAAAAACGAACAAACGCCGAACGCCGTCCGCTTCCATTTGGGCGAACGCGTCGTCGAAAGTCGGCGGCGCGTAAAGATTGCCCCAATAAATTCGGGGCGCCGACGGCGGTTGAGGCGCGGCGTCGGCGGGGGTGTTTAGCGAATTTGCCGTTTTTACGGGCGTCGCGTCGACGGCGAACGCTTCGCGCAAGCGACCGAGAAAGCGGCGACACTCGCCCGGGAGCGGACTGACGCCGTTAAAGCGTTCGTATCGTTCGAAAATGGCGGCGCGTCGAGCGGGCGGAACGCGCTTTCCGGTTAATATTCGGTCCAAAAACGGATTAATATCGTCGATTTTTTCCGGGCCGCCGTAAGAGGCGAGAAGAATGGCGTCGAACATAGGGGAAATAGCGGGGCTGGGCGCTTTGCGTCGAAAGCGCGGTTAGGGCGGCGGGGGATAGCGGGAGAGAAAGCGTCGGGATTAACGGTCGCGAGGGGCGGCGACGCGTTTCCGGCGTTTTGTTTTCCTTATTTTAAAATAATCGGAATTTATCGCAAGAGAAATTTTGGGCGACTTTTCGGAAATTTCGGAGCGCAAGGGCGGCGGGGCTCTTGATTTTTTCGCGATTTCGTTTATTTTAACGGCGTCGAAACGACCCGGGCGTCGGCGACGCTAAAATCGGACGCCGCGTTCGGCGAGATTTCGTTAAACGGCGGCGTTTAGCGTAAATAGCGAAAACGGTAAAAAGGATAAAACGGTAAAAACGGCGAAAATAACGAAGACGGCGAAGATTGCAAATTTGAGCGGGAAAGGTTGCGAAACAATGTCTACCGAAACGGATATTTATTTCAATCAAGCGGCGGAAACGACGTCGCAAGACGAGTTAAAATCGTCGCAAAACGAAAAGTTAATTCGAATCGTTCGTTACGCGACGGAAAATAACCCCTATTTTCGCGAGCTTTACCAAAAAGCGGGCGTCGACGTCGGCGATTTCCGCGGAATCGAAGACCTCGCGAAGCTGCCGACGATCTCGAAAGCGAATTTTCGCGAAACGTACCCGATGGGAATGTGTTGCGTTCCGAAAAATACGATTCGCGAGATGCACATGTCGAGCGGTTCGACCGGAACGCCGGTTGTTATGCCGTATACCGCGGGCGACTTGGCGCAATGGGCCGAGTGTATGGCGCGCTGTTACCGAATGGCGGGTGGCGAGCCGGGCGACCCGATTCAGATTATGCCGTCGTTCGGGCTCTTCAACGGCGGGTTCGGGATGTATCACGGCGCCCGCGCGGCGGAGCTTTTCGTCATTCCGACCGGTTCCGGGAACACCGAGCGACAAATTCGGCTGGCTCGCGACTTCAATACGAAGATTTTCGCGGCGGTAATCTCTTACGCGACGCGAATCATCGAAGTGATGGATAAAACGGGCGTCGAACTGCCGAATTTGAAAACCGGCGTCTTCGGCGCCGAAGCGGGTACCGACGCGATGAAGGAGAAAATCCGCGCGCGTCTCGGGATCGACGTCTTCAATATTTACGGGATGACCGAAACGGGAGGCGTCGGAACGCTCGGGATGGATTGTCGCGATCATTCCGGTATTCACGTTTGGGAAGACCATTACTACTTGGAAGTTCTCGACCCGACGACGCGCGAACCGGTTCCGGACGGCGAAATCGGCGAGTTGGTCGTTACGGCGCTGACGCGGGAAGCGCTTCCGGTTATTCGCTTTAGAACCGGCGACTTGACCCGAATTTTGACGCGCGAACGTTGCGCTTGCGGGCGAACGCACTTGAAAATCGACGCGATTTCCGGCCGTGTCGACGATATGTTAATCGTTAAAGGCGTTAATTTCTTCCCGTCGCAAGTCGAGCAGGCGCTCCTCGAACTCCCGGGCGTCCATCCGGATTACCAAATTATCCTCGAAGAGCGCGACGGCGTCAACGACGTGAGGATTTTGGTCGAGGCGGAGCCGGGCGTCAGCGGGTTCGTCGTCGAAAAACACCTCAAAGAGCGGCTCGGGTTTTCGCCGAAAGGGGACGTGCTGCCTCCGGGAACGCTCCCGAGAAGCGAAGGGAAGGCGGTTCGCGTCGTTCGGAAAAAGGTTTGACGCGACGAAAAGAAAATCGACGCCGGTTTTTGAAATCGGCGTCGATTGTAGAACGTCGTCGCAATAAAAGCGCGACGCTCAATTATCGCGATTTTGTTTTGTCGCGGCGTTATCGAACGGCGTTTTGAGCGTCGGGACGCGTCGCGGTTCGAGCGGGCGTCGGCGAAACCGGCGCGTTCGGCGTTTGCGCGTAATTCGTTTCGACCGCTTCTTGACGCAGCAGCGAAAAACGCTCCGGACGCACTTCTTTCGTCCAATCGTCGTCGACCTTGCCTTCGATCGTCCAACGGCCTTTGTTGACTTCGACGCGTTCGAACTTGAGGTCGGTTTTGCTTTTGCCGTTGACGCCGACCTTGCGCATGTACGTCGGCTGCATGTCTTTCAGCCCCAAAATAACGACGATCGATTGGAACTGTTGCGCGTCGCGGGCG
>JAZQAP010000388.1:0-3104 GCA_045545275.1 Thermoguttaceae bacterium
GCGGTATGACCGGCGGGGCGGGCGGGCGCGGCGGCATGGGCGCGGCGACCGAAGACCCGACTTGGTCGCAACAAAAATATCCGGGGCTTCCGCCGTACAAAGAACGTCGTCGCGTCGTCGGCAACGTCGACTGGCCGGAGCCGGAAATTTACACTCTGCCGACTTGGGAAGCCGAAGCGTATCCGAAGTCGATCGAAGTTTGGTACGCGCAAGAAACGCTGTGGGTTTACGAAGCGTTGGTTAGCGTGGTCGCCGAAACGAATAAAGATTACGACACGATCGCGAAAGCGCCGATCAAGTGCGTCGAAAACATGCTCATCGGTCAACAGGCGGCGACCGAATGGGGAACGCTGAAAACGACGATCGGCGACCTGACCGGCGCGTCCGCCGCGAACGCGATGGGCGACATGATGGGGTCGTCGTCGATGATGATGACTTCTTCGTCGTCGATGGGTTCGATGGGTTCGATGGGTTCGTCGTCGAGCGGCGGGTCCGCCGAAGCGCAAGCCGCGGACGCCATTTTGATGGGGCGTTATCTCGACTTGGAGGGGAAACCGCTTCTCGCGAGCGACAAACCGTCGTTTGCCGAATTCAATATGATGCCGGTCTGCTTGAAGATTGTCGTCGACCAACGCCGCATTCCGGAAGTGCTCGTCAGTTGCGCCAACAGCGCGATGCCGATCGACGTGAAGCATATCCGCGTTTGCCCGGACAACAACGTGCCGTTTACGATGCCGGTCGAGACGACCGCGTCCGCCGATATGATGGGGATGGGCGGCTCTTCGATGATGGGCGGTTCCGCGTCGATGGGGTCGTCGATGGGCGGTTCCGCGTCGGGCGGCGCTTCCGGCGGGCCCGGAGGCGCGCGCGGTTCGATGGACGGCGCGGGCGGGCCCGGCGGTTCCGAAATGGGCGGCGTCGAGATCGGGCGTTCCGAACTCGGGTTGTCCGAATACGGAGCCGACGCGATTCGCGTCGAAATTTTCGGCGTTATCAATATTTATAACGAACCGAATAAGGACGCGTTCGGCACTGGGAAAGAGGCGCAAGCGGCCGAAAACGCCGCCGACGTCGCGTTGACCGACGCCGGCGCCGCCGAAAACCAAGCCGTCGCCGACGAAATCGCCGCCGCCGAAGCCGAAGCCGAGAACGCCGAAGGCGCGAACGAAGACGACGGGCAAGATACGGAGACGACCGAATCCGAGTCGACAGAACCCGCGACCGAACCCGCCGCCGACGCGAACGCTCCGGAAGCGACCGAAGCCGCGACTCCCGCGCCTTGACGTTCGGTAAAAAAAGAGCGCGACGAGTCCGTCGCGCTCGACTTCCTTATTCAGACGACGCGCTGTCGACGTTCGCGCGCGAGAAAAAAAGCGGCGAAACGGCGATAGTTAAACGATAAAAAAAGAGGACGCCATGTGCGCGAAAAATATCGATAAAGAAGCGAAGGCGGCGGAAAAAGCGGCGGCCAAAGCCGCGGCGCAAGAAGCGAAAGCCGCCAAAGCGAAAACGAAGGCGAAAGCCAAACGTAAGAACTCCGGCGGGGCGAACGAATTTAACTTTTTCCTGCTGCACGGCGAGAAAATTGGGATCGCCGCCGCGGTCGGGATTTTTGGAATGATGCTCTCCGGCGGCGCCGGCTTGGAGCCTTTCACGTTGACGCCGGATCAGATTTCCTCCGCGGCGAAAAGCGCCGACGAAAACATTAAAACGAGCGAAGTAACGCCCCAAGAATACGACGAAGCGTTGGTCAATTACGATTACGGCGAATACGCGAAACTTATCAAAAGCGCGGTTACCGTCAACGCTTACGAAACGCCGAACCGTTGGGAGCAATCGCTCTTCCCGGACAAAAACAAGCGACCGAGCGTGAAACCGTTTCCGGTCGAAAATCTCCGCGCGGTTCCTTGCGTCGGCGCCATTATGTATAAAGAGCTGACCGCGAACAACCCCGCGGCCGCGATGGGCGGCGGCGCGATGGGCGGAGCCGGCGGCCCGGGCGGCGCGATGGGCGGAACCGGAGGCGAAACGAAGGGGCGCCAATGGATCGCCGTTACCGGTTCGATTCCGATTCGCAAACAACAAGCCGCTTACGGCGATCTTTTCGGGAACGCGCAGTATCTCGACGACGCTCGCGACCAACCGCGTTACCTTTATTACGAATTGGAGCGCGGCGAAGTCGCGCCGAACGGCGACGTCGCTTGGACGAAAGTCGACGTTTTGCGCGCGATCAAAAAGGAAAACAACCAATGGAACGGCGTCGGGTCGGAGCAAGTCGGGTTTAGCTATCACGCGCCGACGTTCTCCTCGTATCCGCCGATGGCGATGAGTTGCCCGCCGATGGCGAACAAGCCGTTCGGCGAAGAAATCGCCAACTTGCCGAATATTCCGTTGAATTCCTCCGAGCAAATTGAAGTTCAGTCCGCCGAACTTGAGCGTTGGAATAAGTTGCAAGAGGCGATGAACCAAATCGACGAAAGCACCCTTCTCGACCGCGACCCGTTCGAAGGCGCGGGCGGTTCGGCGATGGGCGGCGCCGGCGGTATGGGCGGTATGGATTCCGGCATGGCCGGCGGCCCGGGCGCGTCCGGAGGCATGGGCCCGAACGGCGCCGGAGCCGGGAACGAGTGGCTCGTCAACCGAGAAGCGGTCGCGAAACAAATGTTGAACGCTCAAACCGTCGCTTCGGTGGAATATTATCTGTTCCGTTATTTCGATTTTGAAGTCGAGGAAGGAAAAACGTATCAATATCGCGTGAAACTGTTGTTGGCGAACCCGAACTACGGCGTCGAGGAGCGTTTCGTCGAAGACCCGACGGCGACCGAGCAAAAGATCGTCGCGTCCGAATTTAGCGAACCGTCGAATCCGGCGGCGTTGGGGCGTTCGGCGCGCGTCTTTGCGCAAACCGTCGAAGCGCCGGCGCGTCCGGGCGCCGAGCCGCGCGTTCGCATGGCGTCGATTTACTTCGACCAAGAATCGGCGACGGAATCGCTCGCGCAAGATTTGGCGATGAAGTTGGGGCAAGTCGCCAACTTCAAGGGCAAACCGCACGAACCGGTCAACGTGGCGGGCGCGCTGTCGCCGGGCGGCATGAACGGCATGGG
>JAZQAP010000389.1:0-4404 GCA_045545275.1 Thermoguttaceae bacterium
AAAGCGAAAAAGGTCAAGCGCGAAGAGGAAAGCGGCGCGCGGTACAGCTTTTTCTTGACGTTAAGTTCCGGAATGGAGTCGCTTCCGCGCCGTCTCGCCGAGCGGCTCGAATCGGAGAATCGGGCCCGCGTCGAGCTGAATCGGGAAGCCGTCAAACTCGAAAAAGCGTCCGACGCGAACGGAGCGAACGGCGACGGCGGTTGGCTTTTGACCGATTCGACCGGGAAAACGGAGCGGTTCGACGCCGTTCTTTGCGCGACGCCGTCCGACGCGGCGGGCGCGCTTTTCCGTTCGGTCGCGCCGATTACGTCGGAAGTTTGCGCCGGAACGGAGCGAACCGGAACGGCGATCGTTCACTTGGCGTTCCGCAACGAACAGGTCAAGCGCTCGGTCGCCGGAATGGGGTTCGTCGTCCCGCCGTCGGAGGGAAACGGCCTTCTCGCCGGGAGTTTCAGCAGTTTCAAATATCCGAGCCGCGCCCCGGAGGGAACGACGCTCTTGCGGATTTTCGTCGGCGGCGCCCGGTCGCCCGACTCGCTGACGATTCCGGAATCGGAGTTGCTCGACCGCGTCTTGGCCGAAACGCGGGCGCTTCTCGGCGTCGAAGGGGAGCCGCTTATGTCGGACGTCGCCCGCTTCCCGAACGCAATGCCGCAATATTACTTGGGCCGACTCGACGCGATTCGCCGACTCCGCGAAGAACTCGCCGCGACGCCGACCCTCGCGCTCGCCGGAAACGCGCTCGAAGGCGTCGGGCTCCCCGCTTGCGTCAAGAGCGGAAACGACGCCGCGGATAAAATCGCCGCCGACCTCGGAATTTCCGCAAATTAACAAAACGACGCAAGCCCTCGGCGCTTCTCGGCGTCGAAGGGGAGCCGTTAATGTCGGACGTCGCCCGTTTCCCGAACGCGACGCCGCAATATTGCTTGGGCCGACTCGACGCGATTCGCCGACTCCGCGAAGAACTCGCCGCGACGCCGACCCTCGCGCTCGCCGGAAACGCGCTCGAAGGCGTCGGACTCCCCGCTTGCGTCAAGAGCGGAAACGACGCCGCGGAGAAGATCGCCGCCGACCTCGGTTTCGCCGTTGAAAAAAACGGTCGTTAAGCGCTCCGTTTCGCCCGCCGCCCTTCCTTTCCCATTTTTCCCTTTTCGCCCAATTTAACGTTGACGCCGCGTTTCGGAGTTTTCCCGTTTCGCGTTGTTCACCCAATTTAACGCAATATTCCCAAACGGCGGCTCGGTTCCGTCCGCGCCGCTCGCAATTATCCGCGTCGCTCGACGCTTTTTCATTCGTTTTTCTATTTAAGGAACGTTAATATGAAAATCAAACCTCGTTGTTTGTCCGCCGGGATTCTCTTCGCCGACGTCGGGTGCGCGCCGATTACGCATTGTCCGGTTCCGGGCGAACTCGTCCAAACGGAGCGGGTCGAGCTGACGCTCGGCGGCTGCGCGTCGAACGTCGCGCTTAACCTTGCGAAACTTGAAGTTCCGACCGGCCTTTGCGGTTGCGTCGGCGACGACGCGTTCAGCGATTTCGTCTTTTCGGCGCTCCAAGACCCGTTGATCGACCTCTCCGGCGTCCGTCGCGTTCCGAACGCCGGGCCCGGTTGCTCGCTGATCGTCAACGTCAAAGGCGAAGACCGCCGCTTCGTCAGCACGACCGGCGCGAACGCGCAATTTTCGCTCGACGATATTCCGACCGCTTGGACGGAAGAGTCGGAAGTCCTTTACATCGGCGGCTTTCTGATGATTCCGCCGCTCGAGTCGGCCGCGACGGTCGAGTATTTGAAGGCGTTCCAAGCGCGCGGCGGCAAGACGATTTTGGACGTCGTTTTGTACGGAAATCGACCGTATTGGCCGGCGATCGAACCGCTCCTTCCTTACGTCGACTATTTCCTCCCGAACGACGACGAGGCGCGCGTTATTTGCGGCAAAACCGACCCGGTCGAGCAGGCGAAATTCTTCGTCGACGCGGGCGCCAAGACTTGCGTCGTTACTTGCGGCGGCGACGGTTCGATTTATTACTCGGCGAACGAGAAGTTCCGCGCCGATATTTTCCCGGTCGAGTTCGTCGGCGGCACCGGCTCCGGCGACGCGTTCGCGGCGGGCTTCGTCTCGGCGGTTCTCGACGGTTGCGACCCGGTCGAAACGGTTCGTCGAGCGAGCGCGCAAGGAATGAGTTGCGTCCGCGACGGCAGCGCGACCCGCAGCGTCTTCACGAAGGCGGAGTCGGAAGCGTTCTTGGCCGCCAACAATCTGAAAATCGAGTCGCTTTAATCGCTTAAACCGGTTTTTGACCAATGTTAGCCGATGTTAACCGTCGACGCGCCGAAAGTCGAATCGCTTTAATCGGTCGAGCGATTGCGTTCGCCGCCGTTTAACCGATTTTAACCGCCGCTCGACTTGAAAACCGAGTCGCGTTCGTCGGTTAAGTCGGTTTCGGCCAACCGCTCGAAACGTCAAACCGGGCAAACCGCGCAAAACAGGCAAGAAAAAACGCCGCGTCCTTTTCGGGAACGCGGCGTTTTTCGTTATTTAAGCGTTAAGCCGAAACGCTCGACCGGTTCAAGCGGCGGGTTCCGCTTCCGGAGCGGCTTCCTCGACCGCCGGGGCTTCCGCCGGAGCCGATTCCTCGACCGCCGGGGCTTCCGCCGGTTCGACCGCTTCCGCTTCGGTCGCGGTTTCGTCGCCGACGAGCGCGTCGACGGCGGTTTCGGTCGCTTCCGCTTCCGTTTCTCCTTCGACCGTCGCGACGGCGGCGGTTTCGTCGGTCGGTTCGGCGGCGGGCGTTTCTATTTTCGCGCCGATAATCAACCCCAAGCCGACGACGAAGAAAACAAACATCGCGGCCATCATACGAACAACGTCTTTCGACGCGCCCTTAAATTCGCGCCAAATGAAGACGCCCCAAATCGCCGAAACGAGCGTCGCGCCTTGACCGAGCCCGTACGCGATCGCCATCGAGACCGCGCCCGCCGCGACGACGCTAAACGTCATCCCGACCGCCCAAACGGCGCCGCCGATCCAGCCCCAGAAGTGATTGCGGAGCGAACCCTTGAAGTAAGCGCCCTTTTCGACCGGTTCGCCGACGAACGGCTTCTTCATCAAATACGGCATTACAAAGAAGTTGCTAATCAACACGCCGAGCGCGAAGCACATGTTCGCCGCGTAAGGGCCCATCTTGCCGGCTTCCAGGCCCGCGCCGACTTCCGCCGCTTTCGCAAGGTTTTCGAACGTCGGATCGATCAGCGCGCCGTCCAACTCGACTTTCGCCATCGAATTCGCGACAAAATAAGAAAAGAGCGACATCAACACGCCGCAAACGACCGCGAGCGTCAGCCCCTTGCCGATCGGCTTCTTTTCGCCGCCTTCCGCTTGAAGCGCCGCGTCGCGTTTGCGATACGAAAGCGCGCTCGTAATAATCGCCAACGTTACCAAGCCGACGCCGACAAAAAGAAGCGTCGAGTCGCCGGAGCCCGCCGGGTTCGCGATGTAATTCCACAACACGCCGAGAACCAGCGCCAAACCGATCCCGACCGGAAACGCGACCGACATCCCGGCGATCGCGATCGCCGCGACGAGCAAAATGTTCGCGATATTAAAAACGACGCCCCCCGCGAACGCCCAACCGATCGCCGCGCCGTTCGCTTGCTTCAAGTCCGCGCAGAACGAACGCCCGAGTTCGCCGTTCGACCCCATCGTCAAGCCGAAAATCAGCGCCGCCGCGACGACGCCGAAGACGTAATCCCAATAAAACAGCTCGTAACGCCATTTCGAGTCGACCAACTTTTGAGCGTTCGCCCAAGACCCCCAGCACAACATCGTAACGACGCAAAACGCGACCGCCAGCCCGAAACTTTCGACTAAAAACATCGCCGCCCCTTTAAAAATAACGTCCCAACGGCGATTCGCGTTCGCCGAAACGCTCGGCGACTTTTTTGCGCGAACCCCGCAATTTTCGCAAATTATCAAAAAAAGCGCAAAACGCGCCGTCGGAAGCGATGAAAGCCGCTAAACCGCGCCGCCGAAACGCTCCCGCGACGTATAGGATAACGGATTCTTTCCCGTTTTTCAAGTAAATTTCGCAAAAAACGACCAAATTTTTCGCCGTCGCCGATTGACGAATCGCGTTAAGCGGAAATAATGAAAAAGATTCGCGGCTTCGACGGGCCGAGTCGTTTCGACCGCCGCGCCGTTCGCGTTGCGCCGACTTCCCCCCGCGAACGCCGCCGATAATTTAAACGAAAATCGAAAACGAGGTAAAAATGGCGTCGTCGTTGCGTCCGCTCGCGCTCCTCGGAGCGTTCGTCGTCGGTTATCTCTTCCCGCAAGGGGCCGCGCTCGCTTGGGCGATTCCTTGGTTCGTCCGCTTTATGCTCTTCGCGGTCTTCCTGAAATTGGA
>JAZQAP010000390.1:0-6120 GCA_045545275.1 Thermoguttaceae bacterium
GCTTTCTTTTAACGGATTGAGAGAAAACGACGGCGATGATTGTTAAAATTACCGGCAAATTGGTCGCTCTTTACGACGAACGCGCGATTATCGAGGCGCCGCCCTTCGAGTACGAGACGTTGATTCCGGAGTTTACGCGGCGGCAGCTGCAGAGCGAGCTCGGACAAACAATTTCGCTCCGGACGATCGAGTATCTCGACGGCAACCCGACGCAAGGCCGTTTGGTTCCGCGTCTTATCGGCTTTTTATCCGACGTCGAGCGCGAATTTTTCGAGCTTTTCTGCAGCGTCGACGGCGTCGGTTCGAAGAAGGCGTTGCGCGCGATGGTGCGTCCGGTGCGCGAAGTCGCGGCGGCGATCGAGGAGCAAGACGTCAAATTTCTCTCCGGTCTCCCGGGAATCGGCCCGGCGACGGCGGAGCGTATCGTCGCGAAGTTGCGGCGCAAGGTTCCGAAGTTCGCGCTGATGGTCGCTCGACCGTCGGAAGGCGGGGCGGGGGGCGCCGAACAGACGCTCGACGTCGTTTCGGAAACGTTCGAAGCGCTCTTGAGTCTCGGACACGGCGAGGCGGACGCGCGGCGTCTGATCGACGGCGTTCTCGAAACGAGCAAGAAAAAGTTCAAAGACTCCGCCGAATTGATTCAAGCGATCTATATGAACAATCGTTAAAATTAACGCGATCGTTAAAGTTTTTCTCGGCGCCGGCGCGGGGGGCAAAATCGGCGGAAAGGCAACGGAAATTGTAGCGTTGAGACGGCGAGCGGGGCGCGGTTGCGTTTGGCGTCGGCGAAAGCGCGTTTTGAAGTTGAGAAAGAAACGAGGAAGCGAACCGAACGGCGAAGTTTGGGCGAGAAAACGGGACGTTTGCGGAAAATAGAGAAAATTTGATGGCGAGAAAACCGATTTTTAGCGCCGACGACGGCGACGTAAACGACGAATTCGACGGCGCGGCGCGCGGTTATGACGACGATTCTGGTTTTAACGCCGGAGCGGGCGGTTATTGCGATTCGTTTTACGGCGCCCAAGCGGACGACGACGCGGCGTTGCGACCGACGCGCATCGACGATATGGTCGGGCAGCGCGACGTTTACGAGCGGTTGCAAATCGCGATTCAAGCGTCGAAAAAACGGGGCGAAACGCTCGGACACATTCTTTTTGACGGGCCGCCGGGACTCGGAAAGACGACGTTCGCGACCTGTATCCCGCGCGAACTCGGCGTCGAAATGCAAATCGCGAACGGCGCGACGATGCGAGCGCCGAAAGACGTTATCCCGTATTTGACGAACGCGACCGAGGGCTCCGTCCTTTTTATCGACGAAATTCACCGCCTCCAAAAGTCGGTCGAAGAGTTCCTTTATCCGGCGATGGAGGACTTTCGGGTCGACGTCGTGATGGGCGAGGGCGTCAACGCGCGAACGCTAAATATCCCGTTGAAGCCGTTTACGTTGATCGGAGCGACGACGCGTTCCGGGCTGATTTCGGCGCCGATGCGCGACCGCTTCCAAATGCACGAGCATCTCGACTTTTACGCCGTCGACGAATTGGCCGAGATCGTGCGGCGCAACGCGGCGAAGTTGCGGGTGAAAATCGACGACGCGGCGGCGCTTGAAATCGCGTTGCGGAGTCGCGGAACGCCGCGGTTGGCGAACAACCGACTTCGTTGGGTGCGCGATTTTGCCGACGCCAAGGCCGACGGCGCCGTTTCGCTCGCGGTCGCTCAAGACGCGTTGCAAATGCAAGGAATCGACGAATTAGGGCTCGATTCCCGCGACCGCCGGTATTTGGAAGTCGTTTTTCGCGTTTTTAACGGCGGCCCGGTCGGCGTCGAAGCGGTCGCCGCGACGATGAACGTCGCGACCGATTCGCTCGTCGACGAAGTGGAGCCGTTTTTGTTGCGGAGCGAACTTTTAATCCGAACGCCGCGCGGGCGGAAATTAACGCGCAAAGGCTTGGCGCATTTGGGCGCCGATCCCGATTTCTTTAATTTTGGCGACGCCGGAGGATTCGATCCGCGGGTTTTTTGAACGTCGCGGCGAAAACTTTGACGGTTGGAACGAGTTTAACGAAGACGCGGCGCCGATAAGACGCGGCGAAAGTAAAGAATAGAGAAAATGGCGACTTCCGATAACGAAGAATTGAAACCTGTGTTGATTACCGATCCCGAGGAAATGCGCCGTCGGCTTAACGAACTGCGCAAAGAAGGGAAGACGGTCGGGCTCGTGCCGACAATGGGCGCGCTTCATTACGGACACTTAAGTCTCGCGATCGCGGCGAAAAACGAAACCGACGTTTCGGTCGTCTCGATTTTCGTTAATCCGACGCAGTTCGCGCCGGGCGAAGACTTCGACAAATATCCGCGAACGCTCGACGCCGACCTCGAACTGTTGTCGCAAATCGGAACCGACTTCGTTTTCGCGCCGTCCGCTTCGGCGATGTACCCGGCGGGGTTCGACGCGAGCGTCCATGGCGGCGGCGGCGCGAAAATTCTCGAAGGGGAATGTCGCCCGACGCACTTCGCCGGCGTCGCGACGGTCGTTTTAAAACTGTTCAACATTGTCGGGCCGAATATCGCGTATTTCGGGCAAAAGGACTTCCAGCAAGTCGCGGTCGTTAAGAAGATGGTCGCCGATCTAAACGTTCCGGTCGAAATCGATATGCGCCCGATTATCCGCGAAAAAAGCGGGCTCGCGATGAGTAGCCGAAATCAATATTTGTCGGCGGAGGAACGCGGGCAAGCGCTCGTTTTGAGCAAAGCGCTCGACAAAGCGGAAGAATCGATTCGTTCCGGCGTTCGCGACGTCGCGACGCTTTACGACGAGATGAAGCGCGTTATCGAAACGGCGCCAAACGCGAAAATCGACTATATTTACGTCGCCGATCCGGACACGTTGCTTGAAATGGAACGCGTCGCCGGAAACGTTGTTATCTTGTTGGCCGTTCGCGTCGGCGCGACGCGACTTATCGACAACCGAATCGTCGAGCCGAAACGCTAAGCGACGAAGTCGAGCGTTAAATCGTTAGAACCGGCGCGGTCGTTGGAGCGACGCGTCGGTTTTTTTTATTGAAAATAAAGAACGCGGGCAACGGAGCGCAAGAAAAAGCCAACGCAAGAGTTGTGTTGGGCGAACGAAAAGTCGTTGGAGCCGAGGAAAAATTTCGGCGACGAAGGCGCGTTTCAAGCGTTTCGCCGCCGAAAAAGGCTCGGATTAGTCGCGTTGCATCAGTTCGACGCCGTATCCGTCCGCTTCGATGAAGGCGCAACGGAGACCCGGGCCCGCTTCGAACGGTTCGACGAGAACTTTATAGCCCTTCATCGCTTCTTCGAGGTTGTCGCATTCGTAAGCGACGTGAGCGCGTTTTTGCAGGATTTCCGGGAATTCGCTGTCCGCGTCGAACTTCAGCCATTCGACGGCGAACGGTTCGTCGTTGAAGTCGTTGATAGCGACTTTGCAACCTTCGAGGTAAAACGGGAGGGCGCGGTCGTCTTGGGTCGGAATGCCGATATGGCTGAAACGAAGACCGGGTTTGAGCATAGAAAACCTCTTGTAAAATTTGAAAAATGAAAACGTAAAATATCGCGCCGCGGCAATAAAACGCCGTTCGTTCCCAACGTCGACGTTCGGAACGTTCGCGTCGCCGTTAATTAACGACGATGAAAGCCTAAAACCGTTAAAAAGTCGCTAATTTAACGAAAACGCGCCGTTTCGACGGCTTGCAAAGCGCGAAACGGCGCGAATGGCGCAAATCAAGCCTTACCCTTCGGATTGGTGAAGCGCAGACCGTCCATGCTGTGATAACAGGCGTACTCGGTAACGATCGCGCCTTCCGGCCCGGCCATCATGAAGTGCGGGGCTTCGAGGCGGCCCAAACGATCTTGGTCGCCGACCTTCATTTCTTTGTAAGTGAAGCAGGTGATCGCGTTAGCGTCGAGTTGGCTCTTCGGCAACATCGCGAGGACTTCCGGGGTCTTTTCGCCGCCTTCGGAGAAGTTGTAAATCGAGCCGTGGCGGACTTGCCAAGCTTCGTGTTTCGCCGGGAGGCCTTCGGCGGCCAAGTGGCGGTGTTCCGGAATCATTTGACCCGGCAGGAGGTAAATGTCGTGCCCGAAATAACGGAACTCTTTGTCGTTAAAGAAGAAAATACCGCCCATCCCGACTTTCGCGAAGTCGCCGAGACCGAAGTCCGCGACCCAGAAGTTCGCGTTTTTGCGAAGCGAGTCGGTCAACGAATAGTTCATCTTTTCGA
This sequence comes from Thermoguttaceae bacterium, assembly GCA_045545275.1. GTDB lineage: Bacteria > Planctomycetota > Planctomycetia > Pirellulales > Thermoguttaceae > RUG369. The sequence continues at coordinate 4,245 of JAZQAP010000390.1, forward strand.
ACATTTCGAAATAGGCTTCGAACGCCGCGTCTTGTTGGAAAACGCCGTCTTTATAAAATTTCGAGTTATCGTATTGCATCGTTTCGCTTTCTTTTTTGGAGGCGGGGGCGGCGTAAACGTTCGCGCCGCGAGCGGACGGGGACACGCCGGCAAGGCCGAGACCGGCGACGCCGACGAACGCTTTTAAAACGTCTCTTCGTTGCATTCGGAAACTCCCGACGCGACGACGGCGAGCAAAGGCGCGCCAAACGTCGCGTTAAAATTGGAAAAAGCGTTAAAATTGCTAACCGGAGGGATTTTTTTAAATAACGTCGACGTCGGCGGGCGAACGGCGCAAAATTAGTCGACCGAGTTTGCGACCGGTTGACGAAAGGCGCGTCGTCCGTTAAAATACGCGGCGTCGGGGAAAACGAAAATGAACTCGTTTCTTAGAGTATATTGCGTTTGCCTCGAAATTGCAAGCGTTTTTTTTCTTTTTAACCAATTTTTATTAATTTCGCGTTCTTTTGGTCGGAAAACGGCGTTTGAACGCGGAGAATGCGGGGAATACGCGGTTTGGGCAAGACGGGCGATCGCGTTGTTCGCGGGGGGCGACCGACGTTTCAAACGTCGCTATAGTAATTAATGTCAAAACAGTCGACGGCGACGCGCGTCGGCGAAGCGAGAAGTAGCGAGGAGAGGCGACCGACAGTGAGCGAAGAGGAACGGGAAGCGGCGACGATCGAGATTGAAACGCGGGACGGCGCGTTGTTGTTGGCGGTGAAGGCGCAGCCGGGCGCTCGAAAAAACGAGTTGCGCGGCGTTCAGGACGGAGCGTTGAAGGCGTGCGTAACGCAGGTCGCGGAGAAGGGGAAGGCGAATAAAGCGATCGCGGAGTTGTTGGCGAAGGCTCTGAAATTGCGGAAGTCGCAGATCGAGTTGGCGTCGGGAGAGTTGGCGTCGCAGAAGAAGTTTCGCGTTGCGGAGATCGACGAGGCGGCGTTGCGGGCGAAGATCGCGGAGGCGTTGGCGGCGAAGAAATAAGGGGAGACTTGCGGCGCCGCGCCGCGGGCGAAATAGGAACGATTGGAAAAATGGGGAAAATAAAGAAAATGTTTCGCTTCCGGCTATTTGCAGACCGCCAAAATTTGTTATAATAGCGAAAAAGAATCGTTTGGATAAGCTCGGCTTTTTAAACGGAAACAAACGGTTAAGACGACGACGCCGATTTTAACGATCGCAAGACGTTCAAGAAGTTTGGCGAGGCAAGCGAAATGAGACTCGTCGAGCGGCGCGGCGTAAAAAAACGTCCGGTTTTGCCGGTTGCGCCGCTTATAACGGTTAGAGCCCGAAAAGTCTTGAAGAACTCGAGATTTTTTACGATTCTTTTTTTAACTTTCGTCGGAAAACTGTTATAATGAATCTTGATTTTCCGCGTTTTGTCGTCGGCGTTCGGTCGGCGCCCCTTTCGCGTGTTTTGGCGCGGCGCGTTGGGAAACCAAGAGACAAGTTGAACAAGAGTTTTTACGTTTCGAGTCGGCGCGGCCCTTGGCGGCGAGCGCGCGACTTTAACGTCGGCGTTGAATTTCGCGTCGGCGTCGACGCTTAGCGCGTCGCTCGAAGGGCGGCGAACGGCGCGACGCGGAAGAAAACGTTCGCTAGGAGTTGTATTTAAAATGAAATATTTGAGCAAAACGACGGGCGCGCTTCTGGTTGCCGGTTGCGCTTCTCTTTTCGGCGGCTGCGATTCTTCCGCCCCGACCGAAGGGCAGTTTTTAGTCTACGAACCGGACGCGATCGAACCGCAAAAGAGCGACACGTCCGACTTGACGATGGATACGCCGGCCGAAGAGGTCGATCCGCGACTCGCCGAATACGTCGCGAAGTACAACGCCTC
>JAZQAP010000391.1:0-7716 GCA_045545275.1 Thermoguttaceae bacterium
TCTTTTCATCGCCGGGATAACGAGTTCGGTGTCGCAAGCGCAACCGGCGGTCGCGTGGACGAAGGAGGCGTTGGGGCTTTCGCGCGGGGCGAGCGTCGCGTTGACGGCGGCGGTCGCGCTGACCGGAACGGCGATCGTTTGCTGGTATACGAAGAACGCGGCGGCGCTCGACGCGTTCGATTTTTGGATCGCGACCTTTATGCCGTTCGTCGTCGTCTTTTTGCAAACGGCGTTGGCCGCTTGGGTTTGGGGCGCGGACAAAATGACCGCCGAGCTCGACCGCGGCGCGAAAACGCGCGTTCCGCGTTGTTTCGGCTTTGCGATCAAATACTTGACGACGCCGTACTTAGCGTTGGTCTTCGCGTTTTGGTGCTTTAAAAACGGGAGCGGACGGCTCGCCGGCGTCGCGCAGAATCCGGTCGAATTGAAAATCGTTCTCTTTTTGGTCGCGACCGGCGCCGCGCTGATTTGGCTGACGATTCGCGCTTCGAAACGTTGGCGCGCCGACGAAGCGAAAGCGGCGCAAAACGTCGACGCGAAAGACGACGCGAAAGACGACGCGAACGGCGCTTCCGCTTAACGCGGCGAAAAGGCGCGCCGTTTTTGAAAAAAAACGCGAACGCGCTAGCGTTTCCGGCGTCGGCGGCGTATAATAGTAAAGAAGCGACGCGAACGCGGCGCGGAGAACCGCGTCGGCTTGGAGACAAATCGCGCGATTAAAGGAGAAACGACGACGATGGAACGAAACGAATGGAAATTGGCGCCGACGCGCAACGCGTCGAGAATCGAGCGGCCTTCGAAACGCGCGGTCGTTCTTAAAGCCGAAGGGCTCGTGAAGATTTACGGTAAGCGACGCGTTGTCGACGGAGTAAGTTTCGAGGTGCGCGAGGGCGAAGTCGTCGGACTTCTCGGCGCGAACGGCGCCGGGAAAACGACGAGTTTCCGGATGTCGTGCGGATTGATTCCGGCGAACGAGGGGAAAATAACGCTCAACGGACTCGACGTAACCTCGTGGCCGATGTATAGGCGCGCTCGCGAGGGGCGGCTTGGGTATCTGCCGCAAGACCGCAGCGTTTTCGGGGCGTTGACGACCGAACAGAACCTGATCGCGGCGATGGAATTTCTCGGGTATTCGCGCGCCGAACAAAAAATAGCGCTCGAAGAATCGCTCGAAAAATTTAATTTGAAGCATATCCGGCTGACGAAAGTCGGAATGGGCGGTTCCGGCGGGCTTTCCGGCGGCGAACGTCGGCGGCTCGAAATCGCGCGGGCTCTTCTCGCGAAGCCGCGAATTTTGCTTCTCGACGAACCGTTCGCGAACGTCGACCCGATCACCGTCGAGGGGATTCAAGCGGTGATTCGCCAGTTGGCCGACGAAGGAATCGCGGTGCTTATCACCGACCACCAAGTCGACGAAACGCTCGCGATCACCGACCGGAGCTATATTGTCGGCAAGGGAAAGGTTCTTTGCGCCGGAACGCCGATCGAGGTTTTGTCGAATCCCGTCGCCGTTAAATTGTATTTTGGCGCCAAAGCGGAATTTAGCCGCAAACGGATTCTGGAAAAATTGGGATTGAGCGAAGAGGATTTGCCGCCGACGCCGTCGAGCGCGTTGGAACGGGACGCCGCCGACGTTCCCTCGACGCGGGAATCGAGCGGGCGGGCGTCGGGCGAACCGCGTCGCGTTTCGTTAACCTTGAGCCGTCGCAACGACGGGCCGCCGCGACGAACGCCGTCGCCGCGTGAAAATCAAACGCCGAATCGGTTTGCCGAAAAGATGGGAAGCCTTTTCAAAAAAAAGAGATAGCGCGACGCGTTGGGCAAGGAAAGCCGCTTGGAAGAGCGGCTTTTTTTACGTTGCGACGTAAGGAAACGCGAAAACGCCGAACGTCCGCCGAACAAAACGCGACGTTGGAAACGAAAGCTAATCCGATTGGGACGGTCTCCAAACGCGGCGAAAACGTCGCCGCGAGGAAAACTGCGATAAAAAAAGCGGCTCGCCTTGCGACGAACCGCCTTTCGCGTCAACTCAAACCGCTTGAATCAAACGGTTTACAAGAACAAACTCAGTTGAGTTCGGCCCAGTTGATCTTTTCGTAGCCGTTTTCGTATTCCGGACGGACGAGTTTCGCGACGCCCGGGGTCTTGAGATCGGCGAGGTTGGTAACTTCGAGTTTCTTCGCGTCCCATTTGATGGTTTCGCCGCGTTTGCCGGCTTCCGGAGCGGTCCAAACGGCGAGGTTCCCGAGGAGGATCGTTTCGGTGAGCGGGCCGGCGAATTCCGGGAAGTTGCTCCAGCAGAGTTCCGGTTTGTTTTCTTGAATAGCGGTGAACCATTCGAGTTTGTTGCGGGTGTCGAAGTTGCCGGAGTGTTCGTCGGTCGGGGCTTTGCGCCATTCGACGTTCTTGATTTCTTCGAGTTTGGCGCCGCCTTCAGCGCGGAGTTCGTAGTTGCGAGCGTAGTCGTCCGGGCTGTAAGCGCAACCTTTGGTACCGATGATGATCGAGCCGGAGTCGGTCGGTTTCGAGATACCGTATTTTTCGAAGATCGAGGCTTCCGGACGGGTCTTGGCGTCGAACCAGGAAACTTCGACGGCGTCGCGCCAATCGTTGGCCGGGAATTGGAACCAAATCTTGCTCAACGCCGGGAAGGAGTTGAAATCGTGCCCGGAGGATTCCGCGACGACTTCGGTCGGGAATTTCAGGTCGCAAGCGCCGTACGGCATGTTGGCGGTGTGGCACGCCATGTCGCCGAGGGAGCCGGAACCGAAGTCCCACCAACCGCGCCATTGGAAGGAGTGGTAGATGCCCGGCCAGAATTCGCGTTTCGGAGCCGGACCGATCCAGCTGTCCCAATCGATATTCTTAAGAGCGGCTTCGATTTGCTTTTTCTTTTCGGCGATTTCGTCGTCGGCGATTTCCGGGTCTTCCGCTTTGATTTGAGCGGCGAATTTTTCCATCGTCATATCGCGGTTCGGACCTTGGGCCCAAATCGGACGGTTCGTCCAAATGTGGACGGCTTTGATTTCGCCGATGACGCCGGCTTTAATTTGGGCGACGCAGTTGCGCATCGAGTCGAGCGTGCTGCCTTGGTTCCCCATTTGGGTGCAGACGCCGTTTTTCTTGGCGAGGTAGCCGAGGTAACGAGCTTCGCCGATCGTGCGGGTGAGCGGTTTTTGGGTGTAGGCGTGTTTGCCGGCTTTCAACGCTTGCGCGGTGATGCAGGTGTGGGTGTGGTCCGGGGTGCTGACGACGACGGCGTCGATCTTGTCCATCATTTCGGCGTACAGATCGCGATAGTCTTGGTAGCACTTCGGTTGTTTGAAGTTTTTCGCTTGACCTTCGAGCGTCCCTTTGTCGATATCGCAGAGCGCGACGACGTTGCCGTAGATGCCGGCTTGTTGGATGTCGCTGGCGCCTTTGCCGCCGACGCCGATACCGGCGACCGCGACGCCTTGGAGGGCGGAAGCGCGGGCGAGTTTAACGGTGTTGCCGGCGCCAACCATGAAACCGGCGCCCGCGATCGTCGAAACCTTAAGGAAATCGCGACGGGAAGTCTTAATGCTCATTATATGCTCCTAAAAGTTCAAAAAATCGTTCGCCGCCGCGCCGCCGTTGCGGAAAGTAAGGTAAAACGCGCGAGCGGTTCGGCGTTATCGGGATTTTGGACGTTCGAAAACGTCCGATTTTTCTTTGATCTTCATTATAACGAAAAACAGTCTTTATTTCTAGTCGGAACTGTGGAATTTTCCAAAACTTTTCCTAATTTTTCCCAAAAAAACGGCGGCGGCTTGTTGATTTAGGTAAGATAGACAAATTAAAAAAGAATAAGAAGGCCTGTTTTTGAATTTTTCGGGCGTTTTTTTATTGAAACGCGCTTTCGCGGCGTTGATTTTTCGATAATTTTGTTTTATATTTTAGGTCGAGGCGAATTGTTTTTAGGATCGAGGCCGCGCGCTCGTCGTCGACGCGAGGTCGGAGCGAAGGCGCGGGCGATGGCGAGCGAATTTATTTTTATTTATCCGAAGCGGCGACTTGACGCGGCGAGGGCGCGTCGCGTTTTTTACGCTCGTCGCGGTCGAGTTCCGGCGCGTTCGGAGGCTCGAGTCGAGCCGTATTCGGAGACGTTGAATTTACTTCGGATATTTCCCGCGTCGAGCGGTTCGGGAGCGTTTTACGCGCCTTGCGTCGCGAAGCGCGAGGGAATTTTTTTCGCGTCGACGGGGACGTTGGCGCCGTCGAGCGTTCCGCGTTCGCTTTTTTTAGAGTTGGCGCGAGGGCAATTGGGGCGGCTTTTGCAGAAGCGTTGCGAGTGGGGCGCGCTCGGTTTGGAGATTCCGCGGAATTTGACGGCGGCGACGCGTCGCGACCTGCGGCGATTTGCGGAATTGGCGACGTCGGCGGAGCGGGGCGCGTCGGAGTTTGAGGACGAGTGCGCGGCGCTTTTCGATTCGTTGCGCGAGACGTGTTTGCGGACGAACGACGTTTTTTTAGAGCAAGCGACGAAAGCGCGTCGCGACGAAGCGTCGGAATCGATTCCGACGTTGGGGTTTTCGGCGGGCGCGGCGACGTTCGCGGGCGAGCGGACTCCGTTTAGGACCTCCGCGGGCGGTTCGCGTCGACGTTTACGGACGGTTTTTAACGCGTTCAATCCGGCGATTTCTTGGGCGGACGTCGAGCGGCGCGAGGGAGCGTTCGACTGGCGCGCGTTCGACCGAGCGCTGGCGTTTGGAGAGAAACGCGGTTGGAGCGTAACGTTCGGGCCGTTGACGCGTTGGACGGCGCGAACGGTTCCGCGTTGGGCGGTCGAACGTTCCGAATGGGAGTTGGCGGAGGCGTTTTGGCGTTTTGTCGAAGCGGCGGTTTCGCGCGCCGGAAATCGCGTTCGACGTTGGATTGTCGCGACGAACGTCGAGCGGGGCGACCGGGGAGCGACGCCGGAGGCGCGGTTCGCGACGACGGAAGAGGCGGCGCGGAGAATTCGGCGGCTCGCTCCGGACGCGGAGGCGTTTTGGGGGTTCGAGCGACCGTTTGGCGACGCGGAGCGGTTCGACGTCGCGTCGGCGGGCGCGCCGTTGGAGCTCGCTTGGCGACTTATCGGGCGCGGCGCGTTCGACGGGGTTTATCTCGAAACGAATTTTGGACTTTCGCGTTGGGCGACGGCGCCGCGCGACTCGTTTGAATTGCATCGCCTTTTCGACCGTTGGGCGACGCTCGGCGTTCCGATTTGCGTCGCGGCGTCGTTTCCGAGCGCGAACCCGAGGAAGCGCGTCGCGACGCTATTTTCGGCGACTTCGGAGCGGTCTTGGGGGCGTTGGTTCGGTTGGGGAAGGAGCGTCGACGGCGTCGACGTCGACGATTGGTTGACCGCGCCGCCGGAGCTGGAAATCGACGAGTCCTTTTGGAGCGAACGAACGCAACAAGAGAACGCGCGTCGTTTCTTTTTGACCGCGATGGCGCGTCGCTCCGTTGTCGAAACGATTTGGAGTCGTTGGGAAGACGGCGACGACGGCGGAGATTGGGAGACGGCGGAAGGAACGACTTGCGACGAAACCGACGCCGAGGCGAACGCGCCGAGTTGGGAGCGGGCGGAACGGGACGAGTTTCCGACTTCCGGCCTGTTCGACGAAACCGGGCGTTCGAAACCGGCGTTGCATAAGTTGGCGGCGCTCAAACGCGCTTATTGGGGATAACGGCGGCGACGGCGGCGCGAACGGCGGAAAGTTAAAGAGCGAGCGAAAGATGACGACGAGCGACGGAACGAACGAGTTTTCATTAATAATAACGACGGTGAAAGGAACGCGAACGGCGGCGAACGCAACGGCGAGGCGGCGTTTGAGGCGGCGGTCGAATCGCGACGGCGTCGTTTTGTTGATCGTCGCGTTGGTCGTCGCGGCGTTGACGCTCGGCGGCGCGACGCTAATGACGCTGATGCAAACGGAGCGCGCGGCGACGCAAACTCGCGGATACGACGCGCTCGCGCGGAGCGTCGACCGGTCGGCGGTCGCGTTTTTGGTCGGAACGCTCGAAACGAGCCCGGAGGAACGGGAGAAAATCGGCGGCGTTTACGACAATCCGAATTATTTTTGCGCCGCGCCTCTTTTGACGTTCGAAGACGGCGGAACGGCGACCTCGCGCTTTACGATCGTGTCGCCGAAATTCGAAGAGGACGCGATCGAAGGCGTTCGATACGGGCTCGTCGACGAGTCGACGCGGCTGAACCTCGACGCCGTTCTCGCTTGGGAGGCGGAGGAGACGGGCGCCGGTCGCGACGCGCTCTTGAAGTTGCCCGGAATGACGACGACCGCCGCCGAGTCGATTCTCGACTGGATCGACGCCGACGAAACGGCGCGTCCGAACGGCGGCGAAACGCGGTATTATACGGACGAAAAGTTGCCGTACAGTCCGCGCAACGCCGTCCCGGTTTTCCTTGAAGAATTGCTCTTGGCGCGCGGCGTTACTCGTTTGCATCTTTACGGAACGGACGAAAACTTTACGTTCGGCGTCGAGAATCTCGACGGCGAAGCGAGCGAAGATTCCGCGCTCGGCGGTTCGTTGACGGCGCTTCCGGTCGCGGGCGGCTCGCGTCGACGCGGAGAGGCGGAAGCGGTTCCTTGGAAGGAGCTTTTGACGGTTTTCAGCGCCGAGAAAGACGTCGACCCGACCGGCGAGGCGCGCGTCGATTTGAACGTCGACGACTTGGAGTTCCTTTACCAAGAGCTGGCGCCTCGGGTCGGCGAAGAGTTGGCGAAGTTCGTCGTTTGGGCGCGGCAGTTCGGCCCGACGAGCGGCGTCGACGCGAAGGACGCCGACGGGAATCCGGTTCCGCGAGGGCGGCTCGAAACGACGGCGGTCGATTTTAGCGTTCCGGCGAGTTTTACGTTGGCGACGCCGCTCGACGTCGTCGGGACGAGCGTTTTGGTCGGCGGAACGGCGATCGAATCTCCGCTCGCGGCGAACCGTTCGAATTCGAACGCGGAGAAAATATTCCAGTTGCTCGACTTCGCGTCGACGAGTCCTTCGACGACGATCGTCGGACGGGTTAACGTCAACGCGGCGCCGCGTCCGGTTTTGGCGGCGGTTCCCGGTTTGGCGACCGCGGACGTTCAGCGGATTTTGGACGACCGCCCGGCGTTGAACGAAGCGATTCCGGACGACTACCGACACGCGACTTGGCTTTACACGAAGGGCGTCGTCGATTGGGAGACGATGAAGGCGATTTACGACAAAACGACGGCGCGCGGCGACGTGTATCGCGCTCAAATCGTCGGGTTTCTCGACGGCGTCGACGTGTCGGCGCGGGCGGAGGTGGTCGTCGACGGAACGACGGAGCCGCCGCGTCAGGTCTTTTACAAAGACTTGTCGATGAACGGCAAGGGCTTTTCGGACGCGATTTTGCTCGGCGGGTCGGCGGTCGAATCGGTCGACCCGTTGAGCGGAAACGCTTGGGACGCGCTCGACCAAGCGACGTCGGGCCTTTTCGAAATCGAGACGCCGGGAAGCGCCGCCGACCCGTTCGCCGAACTCGACCGGCAAACCGGATACCGCTTCGACGCGCCGAGCGTTCCGAACGCGACGTCCGGAGCGGACGCGGCGGCGAACGCCGACCCGTTGGACGCCGGATTGGGGACGGGGCTTGGAATCGAAGGGGAAACGACCGCGACCGGAGCGACCGATCTCGCGTCGACGCCGCAAACGTTGGAGGAAACCGACCCG
>JAZQAP010000392.1:0-1716 GCA_045545275.1 Thermoguttaceae bacterium
CCGGGACTCTAACCAATTGAGCTACGACGCCTACCGCAACGTCTCAACCGACGTTACAACGGATATTCTACCCGAAATTCGCGTTTGCGCAAGGGGCGTTTTGCAAAAAATTTCAAATTTCTTCAAACTTCCGTAAACGCCCGTCCGCCGCCCCTTTCTCAATCGCCTATTATCTCTATTTTAACGTTTGTCGCCGGTTCAAAGATTTAAAACAGACGTATTTTTCTAATTTTGCCGGTAATTCCTCTTCCCCCGCCGCCGTCTTTTAGGTACGATGCGTCAAACTCGAACGCCTTTTACCGCTCGGTCGCTTCGTTTGCGTTTTCCCAATCGTCTTTATTTTCCCCATTCCCCCTAAATTCGCCAATGTCTTCCGAAAACGAACGCGTCGAACAGGCGACGCCGAAGAAGAAACTCGACGCTCGCAAAAAAGGAAACGTCGCCAAGAGTCAAGACGCGATCGCCGCGGCCGCGCTGACCGGCGCCGTCCTCTTTCTCGCCGCGACGGCTCGTTCGCGCTCGACGTTTTTGCTCGACTTTTGGACGGCGACCTTTTCGCGCCCCTTCGCCCTTTCGACCGACGCGGAAACGTTGACGGCGCAATTTAGCGAAACCATTTTTTCTTTTTTGCGACAATTCGCGATTTTTGGAGCCATCGTCGTTTTTTGTTCGGTCGCGGCGAATCTTCTGCAGAGCGGTTTCCTCTTTCTCCCGAACAAACTCGCGCCCCAATTTTCGCGTTTGAACCCGATTAAGGGCTTTGCTCGCCTCTTTTCCGGCGAGTCGACCGTCCAAATAGTTTTCGGAATCGTTAAAATCGTTTGCGTCGTCGCGCTTGTCGGAGCGGCGTTTTGGCGCGACCGCGAGACGTTGGCGAACGTCGGCGCCGGTTCGGTCGCGGCGATCGCGGCGTTTTTTTTCGAGTTTCTCGTTCGACTCGCGCTCCAACTTTGCGCCGCGCTCGTTTTGTTCGCGGTCGGCGATTACGCTTGGCGCCGCTTCCGTTGGGAGCGCGAACTCCGCATGACGCGTCAAGAGTTGCAAGAAGAGATGCGCGAAGAAGTCGGCGACCCGCAAATCAAGAGCAAGCGTCGTCAAATTCAGCGCGATCGGCGCGACTCGGCGCAACCTTAAAATCGGCGCGACCGACAAACTTTCAACGCGTCCCCGCGTCCGCGTTCGCCCGTCGCCCGTTTCTCGCTTCTTCCCCTTGCGCCGATTTTGTCGAGCCGATTTTGTCGATATATATTAATAAGGGCAAAAACGCCGAAATCGGTTCAATCTTCCAACGGCGAACGTTCGACGACGACGCTTCGAACGGTTCCGTCGGCGACCCGCGTTTCCAACGTTTCGCCGACCTGCGCGTCGTCGACGCTCCGCAAAAGCCGCCCGTCCCGCGCCCGTTTCGTCAGCGAGTATCCGCGCCCCAAAACCGCCAACGGACTGAGCGCGTCCAACTTCGCCGCGACCTCCGCCGTCCGCAGTTCCGCTTTTTTCAACGCCGTCTCGACGCCCGCCGTCAACCGCCGCTCGAAGTCGAGCGCGCGCTGCCGCCGCTTTTCCGTCAAGACCTCCGCCGGAGCGACGAACGCTCGCGCCGCCGCAATCCGCTTGAGCCGTTCGTTCGCCGTCTCGATTCGCCGCTCGACGCCGCGACGGAGCCGAACGCTCCAGTCGTCCAACGCTCGAACGAACGCTTCGTCCTCCGGAACCAAC
>JAZQAP010000393.1:0-4155 GCA_045545275.1 Thermoguttaceae bacterium
CTTTTTTAAATTTTTCTCAATTTTCTTCAACGTCGCGACAATTTTGCCGCGCCGCCGTCGTTCGCTCGCCGCTTATTCCGCTATTTAGCGTTTCAAAACGCCTCGAAACGGCGTCGACGCCGTCGCCTTTTTTCTCGACGCGTTTTTACTTTTTATCGGAATTGCGCCCGTAAGTCTTCCAGCGGTTGTGCAACCACCAATATTGATCCGGTTGGCGGCGAATTTCCCCTTCCAGCGCCGACGCGTGCCACTGCGTCATCTGCTGAATCGTCCGCATCCCCTCCGGCAAATCGCGCGGGTCGACGCAATCGATATGTTTTAACGTAAAATGCATCGGTTTATCGTCGTTGCGCGTCGCGGAGCAAACCAACATCGGCGCGTCGTACTGCACGCTGAGCAACGCCGGCGCCTTGAACGCCGACGCGGGCCGCCCGAAAAAGTCGATCCAAGCGCCCTTGCGCCCGGCGGACTGGTCGGCCAAAAACGCCATCGTTCCTTTGTTGCGCAAGACGTCGAGAATTTCCTCGTATCCCTCGTTTTTATCGATGAGAAACTGACCCGTTTGCCCGCGAAACTCGCCGATAAAATCGTTCAAATACGGATTGTCGAGACGCCGCGCGACGGAAAACGTCGGATAACCTAAAAGCCCCAAAATATAACCGCCCATTTCAAAATTCCCGAAATGTCCGGTAATCAATATCAGCGGGCGGTCGTCCATCAGGGCGTTCAGCATCCAATACGGGTTTTCCAATTTTACCGATTTCCACCAGTTTAACTCGTGCAGCTCCCGCGGCGCGTGCGCGACCTCCGCCGCCATCAAGAAAAGGTGCGTCCACATCCGACGAATTTCCTCGCGCCGCTCGGCTTTCGTCGATTCCGGAAACGCTTTCGATAAATTCGTTTCCAAAAGTCGCCCGCGCGCCTTCAACACGTCGGTAAAAAGAAACGCCAATAACTCGGCGCCGCGACGGCAAACGTCGAGCGAAAGACACTGCGCGACGCAAATAACGACGCGAACGAGCAAATAAACCGCGTAATCGGCAAAATTTCGCAAAAATTTCTTCATCGCAAGGAACACTGGGCAAAACGCGCAAAAATTTCCGGTCGCGACGGACGACCGTTTTCCCATTTTATCAAAATTTCGCTCGTCAAGTCAAGCGCAATCGTTCCCGCCGCGACGTTCGCCAAGACGCGACGACGCCCGAAATTCCCTCCCGGCGAAGTTCCTCTTTCCTCTTTCCGTCTTGCCTAACTTGCCCAAACGCCGCCGTCCAACGCTTCCCGCGCCGTCGCCCGGTTTCGCCGTCGAGACCTCGACGTTTCAACGCAAGTCGGCAAACCGCCGTCGAGAAATAAACGTTTCAACGCAAGTCGGCAAACCGCCGTCGAGACTCGACGTTTCAACGTAAGTCGGCAAACCGCCGTCGAAAAATCGACGTTTCAACGCAAGTCGGCAAACCGCCGTCGAGAAATCGACGTTTCAACGCAAGTCGGCAAGAACGCCGTCAAGAAATAAAAAAAGAAACGTCGCTGGGACGACGTTTCTTCTGAAGTTCGCGCCAAAACCGGCGTCGTTTTAAGTGGAGGCGGCGGGAATTGAACCCGCGTCCCGCGACGTCTCTACGAGAGCGTCTACGCGCATAGTCGATTCTTTAAAATTTAATCCCCTCGAACCCTTATCGACGACGGTTTCTCAGGAACGATCCGAAAGCAAAATTTAACCGCTCGCGTGTTCGGCGCGACGAGCGACGATCCGAAATTGTCGACCGGGTTTTTCGGCTCTTCGGCGAAGCGTCAAACCCGGGGTCGCCTGTTCTTAGGCGGCCAGAGCCACTTGATTGTTGGCAATTGAAATTTTTAATCGGCTTTTAACGAGGCCAACCGATCAACCTCGACGCGCAACTCACGCTTCGCCCGCCCGGTCGAACCCAGTTCGCCCCCGGAGAAAAAATTTTGCGTTTTTTCGGCAAAACGAAATCGAACTATCTCTATTGTACGCAAGCCAAGCGCGCCGCCAAGGGAAAAAATCGCCGACGCGCCCATTTTTCGCAAATTTTTTGTCGAAAACGCAATTTTTTTCAGCCGTCCCTCTTCCCGAACGCTCGGCGACGCTAAACCGCGCGGTTTACGCAAACTTTAACGCCGCCCGTCGTCCGACGCTTTCCGTTTCTCCGTCGACGCGTCCTTCTCGAACCGCCGACTTTTTCGCGTTCACTTTCTCGCCGGCGAAACAAAAATCAACGTTCGTCGACCGGCCAACTCCGCCGGAAACGCGCCGCCGTCGGTCGCGAACGTCTCGACCGCCCCGGTTTTCGGGTCGAGCGCCGTCCAACGCTCCGACGCGAACTCGACGCCCTCCGCCCCAACCAAGCGGAACGAACCGCGCCAATCGTTCGTCGTCGGGTTCGAAACGACGAAGATCGTCCGCCCTTCCCGCTCGAACGTTCCGGCGATCAAGTCCGGATTCGCCGGTTCCGCGACGAGGCGTTCTCCGGCGAAGTCGGCGGTCGCGGGCCGAATCTGCTCCCAACGACAAATCGGGTTTTCGTCGGCGATCCAAAGCTCGCGGAAGTTCGGGTCGGCCCAGTCGTACTCGATTTTTTCCGACCAACGCGGGAAAATAACGCCCTTAAACTTCCCGGCCAGTCGCGCCGCTTCCTCGGCGTTCTCCGGATTTTTCGTCAAACTCCGCAAAGTCGCGCGGTCGACGACGTAAAACGAAATTTGCGCCCGCGAAAGCGCCTCGCCGAGTTGGTTGAACGAGTCGAAAATTTGCCGCGTTTTCTCGTTTTGCGTCGCGATTTCAAATTTCTCGGCGACCGGTCGATATTCGGCCTGCAATTCTTCGATCGGATAATAGAGCAAAACCGGCCGAACCGGCGCCGCGTCGCGCAAAACGGCGTTCAACCGCCCGACGTATCGGCAATAGTCGCGATGCGACGCTTCGTTCCGCTCCGGCGCCTTTTCGCCGCCGTTAATACCGTAATAAAGCGTATATTCCGTAACGCCGAACGCCGCTTGCCAAGTCGCGGTCGCCTCCATCATCGCCAAGTCGCAAGGCTTTCTATGACCGGCGTGAATCTGCGAAAAGTCGCAAACCTCCGTCATCACCCGACGCTGACCGATAAACTCCGCCGCCGACGCCGGAAACGCCGCCGCGAGCCAGCAGCCCCAAAAGTAGGCGTGCGGGTCGGAGTTCAACATATCGAGCCCCGGCAGATCGAACGTCTTCAAGACCGCCAACTTGTTCCCGTCGAGCGGAACGTGCAAGGCGATATTTTCCTCGTAAAGCGTATGACCGGACGCAACCGGGCCGCCCTTATTCTCGCGACAAAAATCTTGCAGCGGTTTATAAAATCGTTCGACGTCGAGTTCGCCGACGAGCGTCCAAAAGTTGCGGCGGACGGCGCGGTCGGCGTCGGAATCGCCTTCGAAGAGCGAGCGGAGATTCGGGCGCAGCTCGGCGCCGTATTTCTCGCGGTACCGCTCTTCCAAGTCGTCGCACCAAGGAACGACCGGCAACTTCTTTTTGTTCGGGTCGAGCGGGTCGAGCGTTCGAACGCCGCGCCGAATATCCTCTTGGATTTCGCCGAGATTGACCGCCATCATCGAGGGTTCGTCGGTGAAAAACGCCTCGACGTAATCGAACAATTCCGGCGCGATTTCGGAGCGGTACCGGCGATGCGTAACGTCGAGGAACCGCTCGGTCGCCGCCCGATTCAGCGGATTCGGGTACTTCCGCGCGGCGAAAACGTTGTTGCTTGAATGGGTGAACTCGTAACAGTCGCGAACGACGAACGGCTCGGCGGCGTCGCGGTCGAACGCCAGCTCTTGCGAGCAAAGCTCCGGCCGCCCCTCCATGACGGCGCCCCCGGCGCTCAGGCTCGGGTACCCGGCTTCCTCGTAAATCCAAGCGCGCATCCCGGCCGCCTTGACGTTTTGGAGCCCGGCGACGAAGCGGTCCCAGTTCGCCTGTTCGCGGACGTACCCCGCCCCGCCGACGTTGACGACCAACCCGCCGAGCCCGCATTGGTCGCGGTAATATTCGACCGTTTTAATATCGGTTAAATCTTGCCCGTGAACGATTTGAAGCGGTCGAAACTCGCGCGGCGGCGTCGCGAAATCGGCGAGCCAATCGGCGCCGAGGAACGCCCC
>JAZQAP010000394.1:0-5222 GCA_045545275.1 Thermoguttaceae bacterium
TCTCCGCTTGACGGTACGCGTCCTCTTGGTCGAGCCCGACGACGGCGTCGTTTTCCGGATTATAAAGGAAATTCCGCGACGCGAACCCCGACGGAAGACGAACGTGTTTCGCGACGTCGAAACGCAACGGCGCGTCTCGCAACTCGACGGGAGCCTTCTCTCGAAACGCCGCTTCAAAGAGCGCGGGCGACGCGAAAATCGACGATTCCTCCCGTTCGCCCATTCGAAAAGAGATCGTTTTTTCAACGATAACGCGCCATTCGATTTTTCGTTCCCAAAAATCGCGCCAACGCGACGCCAATTCCCGCTTCCGAGGATTCGTCGATTTATCCCAAGAGGCGACGGCCGACGCAACCGACCACTCGGTGAAACGCAAGTACTCGTCGAGCGCGTCGAGCGGATTGCCGGGCGGAAAGAGCAAGTCGGCGCTCTCTCGGAAAAGGTCGGCCAACGCGACGTCGATCGCCCGCACCGTCCGATGAAAATAAACGGAGCGGAAAAGGTCGGCTCGCGCGTCCAAAAAGCGTTCCAACGCCGGCGCGCCCTTGCGATGAATCGTCAAACCGCGCTTGGAAAAGAAGGAGTAATGGAGCAGCCGATCTAAATCGAACGGTCGCCCGCCGAATCCGGACGCGCTCGCGTCGCGCAGAACGAAGTCCATATTGTCGACGGTGTAAAGCCCGGAAAAGAGCGAACGCAACATCCGGAGCCATAACGGTTTGCGCTCGTCCGCCGCGTCGTTTTTCGGACGGACGATCAGGAACGCGACGTCGCTCGGTTCGAGCCGCTCGCCCGGTTCGAAAAGTCCGTTCGGCGTTCGGCGAATCCCGGCGATCGTCTCGGCCAGTTCCGACGCGACAATCTCGGCGCCGAGCGTCTCGTGCGTCAGGCGGTCGCCGCTCGGCGTTCGATAACGGCTCAAAAAATGTTCGTCGAAGAAATGCCCGAACGGCCCGTGTCCGACGTCGTGCAGGAGCGCCGCGACGCGCAGCAGCGACTCGACGCAACGCGGGGACGGCACCGGACGGTCGCCCTCGGCCAACTCCGGATTTTCGTCGAAGACGCGGTAAAAACTCTCGCGCAACGCCTCCCAAACGCCCCCGGCCAAACGCGTCGTCCCCAAGACGTGCTGGAAACGCGAATGCTCCGCCGTCGGATAAACGAGCCAAGCGGTTTGAAGTTGGTGAATTTGGCGCAGACGCTGCGTCCAAGGAGAGTCGATAAGGTCGCGCTCGCAACTCGTTTCGCCGGGCGCTTGGTCGCCGCGCGGCGACGCGAAAGCGATATATCCGTGAATCGAGTCTTGTACGAGCGTTTCCGATTGATATTTGTGCTGAAACATAGCGTTCGACGTCAAAATTTCAACGTTAATTTACATAAAATAAGCAAACCAAGACGTATTTGCCGCAAAATCGGATTTTTTTTAAAAAAACTTGACTTTTAATCGGTCAAAACGACTGGAAGCAAACGGGAAAAACGGGTATAGTTATAATAAAGCGTCGACCGGGAGTTCGCGCCGCGATTTTTCCCGTTTTCGACGCCGCGCACAGTTTCGCGCAGAAAACGCCGTCGCGTCGCCGCGCTTGCGCTCGGTCTCTCCGAACGCCGTTCGCAACCGACGCCGTCGTCCCCGAACCGAACGCCGCGCCGAACCGCCGCCCGAGCGCGCGATTTCCTAATCGCCGCGTCGTTGCCGAGCGTTCGCCCGTCGCCGCCCCGGACGCGTTTTCCCCTATTGTTTTCAAAAGTAAGGAGATTTCAAGTATGCGCAAACGGAAAATGCGAAAAATTTTCTATTTTTTCCTCCTCTTTTTCGCCGGAACGACGTTTTTTACCGCGTCCCCCCTTTTCGCGCAAATTAAAACGGATCGTTTTTTCCCCGAAACGACGCAAATTTACGTCGCGGTTTCCGACGTTGCGAAGCTGCGCGAACACTGGTCGCAAACGCAATTTCACCAAACGCTCGCCTCGCCCGCTTTCGAAGCCTTCCGCGAGTCGCTGCGAAAGCAAATTAACGACGCTTGGCCGAACCGCTTGGGTTTGACGCTCGAAGACTTGTCTTCCCTCCCGACCGGCGAAATCGGCGTCGGCTTGATCGCGCTTCCGGGCAAACAACCGGGCGTCGCGGCGATGATGAACGTCTCCGGCAATTCGGAACGCGTCAACGAATTCCTCACCCGTTTGATTCGAGAAACAACCGCCGCGAAACAGGGCGAAGCGTCTAAAGAGCGTCTCGTCGTCGGCACGAAAACGATCGAAGCGACCGTTCTGACCTTCCCGCCCGACGAAAAACACCCGACGGCGCGCAAGGCGTATTACGTCGCGCACCCGCAACTCCTCTTGGCGACCGACCAAAAATACCTCGCCGAATTATTGCTCCGAAAATTATCCGGCGACACGAAAGTTTCGCTCGCGACGTTGCCGGAATATCAAGCGATTATGCGCCGCTGCATTCAAGACGCGGTTTCGTCCGGCGGTTCGCAAACGCCGCAAGTCCGTTTCTTCGGTCGTCCGTTGGAAGCGGGCGAAGCGATTCGCTCGATGACGCCGGCGTCGGAACTGAACGGTCGTTCGCCGTTCGTCGTGTTGGCGAAACAAGGCTTCGACGGAATCAAAGGCGTCGGCGGGATTCTCGACTTCGCGTCGGAAAACTTTGAAACGATTTACCGCGTCAAGGCTTACATTCCGGAGCCGCCGACTCTCGCGCTGAAAATGCTCGCGTTTAACAACGTCGAATCGCTGACGCCGCCTTCTTGGGTCGGCCCGACCGCGAACCGTTACACGACCGCGAGCCTGAACGCGTTGACGGCGTTCAACCACTTCGGCCCGCTCTTCGACGAATTTTTGGAAACCAAAGGCGCCTGGAACGACGTTTTAGCTTCGCTCGAACAAGACCGCAACGGCCCGCAAGTCAACTTGGGCGCGGATCTTTTCGCCAACTTCGGACGTCAGTTTACCTCGACGAACTCGATCGACCCGAAACGCGTCGAAGAAGGCGAAAAATACGTTGTTTCGCTGAACATTTTAGAAGGCAAAGAAGACGCGACGAGCGAAACGCTCGCTCGTATGTTCGACTCCGACCCGGATTTTGTCGCGCTTAAAATCGACGGTCGCTCCTTCTGGCAATACTCGCCGAACCGAGGCGCCGCCGCGGAAGCCGCCGATTCTTCGCGTCGCGCTCCGACCCGTCCGACTCGCCCGACGCGTCCTTCGGAACGCCCGCGCGCTTCCGTCCCTTCGTCGCCCGCGACGTCGGGCCCGGAATCGGAAATCATTGAAGGCGCGGTTTTCGGCGTCGCGAACGGTTGCCTCTTCGTTTCGAACGACCTTCAATACCTCGTCGCGAAACTTAAAGAGTCGACTTCGAACGCCGCGACGATTTTGGATACTCCGGAACACGCTCGCGCGATGGAGCTTCTTTCCGCGGAAACGCGCAAAACACGCGGACTTTTCTTGCAAGGTTACGCTCGCAACATCGACGGTTTGCGCGCGAATTACGAGTTATTCCGTCAAGGCAAAACCCCGGAAGGCAAAACGTTTACGTCGAAAATCCTGAAGGCGATTTTGAGTTCTCCGGATCAACGTTACGACGCGCAAAAGTTCGACGGTTCGGCGTTGCCTCCGTTTGACGAAGCGAACGTCGAGATTGGTTCGAGCGCGTTTTTTGGCGCCGTCGAATCGGACGGTTACTTCTTCAAGGGTTTCTCGACCCGTTCGGAATGACGTTTTTTGGCGACGCGCCGCGTCGACGCGTCGCCTATTCGTTTTTTGCAACGTTTTTCGTCGCGACTTAACAAAGCGCGTTTTCGCCGACGTTCTCCGCTTACCCGCGCGAGCGCGTCGGCTTTTTTTTCGCGTCGTTTTTTCCGTCGGCGTTTCGCGCCGTCGAAATTTTCCTCGTCCAAACTTAGCGCGACGCTCGTCGCCTTTTCAAGCAACGACTTGCGACGTCAAGCGTCGACTCGCGCCCCCCGCCGTTCGTCGTTCCGCCGTCGCTCTCGTTCAAGCGTTCGACGCCGCGACGGCGAGAGTCGAGTCCGCCGCGTCGTTGGTTCCGCCGCTCGTTCCGCCGCCTTCGAAGCCGACGTCGACGCCGCCAATCGTCGACCGCGCCGAAGTCCGCGTCGGTCGTCCAACGCGCGGCCCCGATCGAACGGACGACTTGCGAACGTTCCCGCCGAAAGCGGAGTCGACCGGAACGCCAAAGCGCCTCTCGTTCTATCCCTATATACGGCAAGCGTTAGACTCCGACGTCGTTCTTTTCGTCGACGACCTTGACGCCCGGCTTCGCCCGACGCCGACGCGGGCGCTCGTCTTGACGTTTTTAAATCCGGCGACGAGCTCCGACGGCGCGCAACTCGTTTTTTCGACGTATTCGACTTGGTTTCTCGCCCGCGACCTTTGCGTCGCGACGAAATTTAGTTCGCCGACAAGCGCGCGGACGCCGTTTCCCTCTTTTACTCGCTCGCGGAATTCATGCGCGACGCCGACTTTGCGAACCTCGGCGACGGCGAAGGCCTTTTCTTATCGAGCGACGCCGCGTCAAAGCTCCCGGGCGCGGAAAAATCCGACGTTTCCGACGGCGCGGAAGTCTTGTCGTCGAAGCGTTTATCGGCAAACGACGACTCTTTTTTAAAGTCGATGGGTTTCTAAACGTCGCAAAGCCGAACGTTTCGGCGTTTAACCTCGGACGCGCTTCGTTTTGCTTTTTTCTCCCGACGCGGTCGTTCCTATCGACGACGCGGCTTCCCCCCAAATTAACCCAAATTGTCGCAAAACCTCTTGTCCTACTTGACGTCGCGACGCCGCCTCGCGATCATATAATCGTCCTTTGAACGCGACGTCGAATCGTTTGCGCGTCGTTTTCTTTCCGCCCTTGTTTTCGCTCCTCGAACGCGGGCTCCCATCTCGCGTTATTTAAGGAGTTCTAGGGCGTGTTGCCATTAACGATTAAGCAAAATAACGATTGCTACAAAGTTTAAAAACGCCGAAACCATAAGGTCGAGTTTATCGTAACGCGTTGCGATTCGACGGAAGTCCCGAGTGCGTCGAAAGAAACGTTCGATTTCGTTTCGGCGCTTATAACGTTTTTTGTTGTAACGCCTTGGATTGCGTCGGTTACGCTTCAACGGAGCAACCGGTTTTAAGCCGACGTCGCGGGCCGTTGGGCGCGTTTCGTCGCCTTCGTAAGCGCGATCCATTAAGACCAACCTTGACTTAAG
>JAZQAP010000395.1:0-5917 GCA_045545275.1 Thermoguttaceae bacterium
GTCGCGCGTCGACGAACCGACGTCCGAACCGAACGCGAAGGGCGAGCGAACGAAGGAAAAACGTTTCGCCGGTCTTCCGAAATTTCGAACGAAAAACGAACCGAACAAGCCGAAAGGGAAAAACGATGAAATCGCGGGCGAAAAACAGACGAAACGCCGACGCGCGCCGCCTCCGCTTCGAGACGCTGCAAACGCGTCGCCTTTTGGCGGTCGACTTGGCGCCGATCAACCCCGAGTTTGCGGACGTCGCGAGCGCCGTTGAAATCGCTAAAACCGGTTCGAGCGATTCGACCGGCGAAATCGTCGCGGTCGACGCGGCGGCGGTCGCGGTTTCGAACGCCGCGAACGCGGAGTCGAACGCCGAAACGAACGCGGCGACGCCCGATTGGTTCGTCGTTTCGTCGACGCTCGACGCGACGCCGGAAGAACAGGAACTCCTCGAACGAATCAACCGCTTCCGCGCCGACCCGGCGGGCGAACTCGACCGGATTTTCAGCTCGATTACCGAAACGAAATTGACGGCGCGCAACCCGCTCGTTAACGACGCGTTGTCGCTTTACCAATACCCGCGAAACTCGGTCGAAACGTTTTTGAAGGAATGGAAGGCGCTTGAATCCGCGCCGCCGTTAGCCGTTAACGTCGCGCTCGACGCCGCCGCCGCGACGCACAACCGAGCGATGATTTCCAAAACCGACGTGTCGCACCAAACGAGCGGCGAAAAGCCGTTGGCCGACCGCGTCGGCGACGCCGGATTCGAAACCGGACTGACGAACGAAGACGGTTCGGCCGCGTTGGGGGAAAACGTCGGCGGTTACTTCGCGGCGAACGGAAGTTTTTCGCTCGCCTCCTTTATCTTCGAGGCGTTTGCCGTCGACTGGGGCGTTCCGACGCACTCGCACCGCGACGCGCTGACAAATTCGGCGTTTACCGAGATCGGACTTTCAATTTCGTCGACGTCGAAAAAAATCGGGCCTTACGTCGCGACGACCGATTTCGGAACGAGCGTTCTCGGCGCGAGGACGGACGGGGCGTATTTGCTCGGCGTCGTGTTCGACGACTCCGACCGCGACCTCTTTTACGACGCCGGAGAGGGGCTCGGCGGCGCGACGCTGACGATCGAGCGGCTCGACGGTTCCGAAACGCCGCAAACGGTCGAGATTACGTCGTCGAACGCGGGCGGGTATCAGCTCTTTTTGCTCAACGGAACGTATCGCGTAACGGTTGCCGGCGAAGGATTTGCAACTTCGGTTTCGAAAATCGTTTCGATTAACGACGGCGTTAACGCGAAACTCGATTTCCGACCCGCCGACGCGGGCGCCGCGCCGCCGGACGTCGACTTGAACGGCGACGAAGCGGAGGGAACCGGGTTCGACGCCCTTTTCGTCGAGGGCGCCGTCGACTCGGCGGAGGTCTTGGCCGCGTCGAAACTGACGATTTCCGACGCGGATTCGGCGTTTCTGTACGGCGCGACGATTCGGTTCGCGAACCGGCCGGACGGCGCCGACGGAACGCTCGACGCCTCGGTCGCCGGGACAAATTTGCGAGCGTCGTTCGACGAACAGGGGGGCGTCGTAACGCTTTCCGGGGTCGGAACGCTTGAAGAATACGAGGACGCGATCGCGTCGCTAACGTACTTCAACGCGAAAGAACTTTGCGACTTAACCGACCGCGTCGTAACGGTTTCCGTTTTCGACGGCGTTTACTGGAGCGAAGCGGCGGAACTAACCCTAGCGATCGAACCGACGAATTTGCCGAATATGACGGTTCAAGAGACGTTCGTATACGAAGGGGACGAAGGCTCGACCTTGGCGACGTTCGTCGTCGAGTTGGACGCTCCGGCGCGCCTCGACGTCGCGTTCAATTACCGCGTCGCGCTCGGCGGTTCGGCGGTCGAAAGCGAAACGTTCGTCGTTCCGGTCGGCGACCCAAAGGTTATCGCGCAAGGCGAAACGACCGCGACGATCGAGTTTTACGTTCTCGGCAATTACGACGCCTTGAAGCCGGAGGGGCTCGCCGCGGTCGAAGGCGGGTACGAGAATCCGGCGACCGACTTTTTCTTGGAGATCGTCGACTTGGAAAACGCTTACCTGACGAACGAAGACGCGCTTGTCAAGGGAACGATTTACGACGACGACTCGCCGATTATTTTAGGAACGGTCGACGAGTACGAGTTCGCCGGAACGCTCGACTCCGACGACGGGAAGCGGCGGTACGTCTTTACGTTGACGCCCGAAACGAGCGGTTATTTCGCTTGGAAGACCGATTTGGCCGACATGCCGAACGGGCTGAAGCTGACCGTTCGTTCCGGTTCGTTGGAAGCGGAGCCGCTTGAGCTTTCCGAGTCGACCGAGACCGGCCAACGCGTTCAATGGTTCGCGGATCCGTCGGTCGAATATTGGGTCGTCGTCGAGTCGGCGGCGGACTTTAACGCGGTCGCCGCGAAGCTCTTGCCGATAGACGAAAACAACGTCGCGCTCCTCGACGACGCGCTCGACGCCGCGACCGAAGATCTGCTCGAAGTTTTTTGGGACGACGCGGGGCTGGAGATCGCCGTCGACGATTTCGCTTGGGAGTTCGCGCCCGATTCGACTCCGTTCGGAACGTATCCGACGTTCAAAACGGAGTCGCACCCGAACGCCGCCGTCGATTTTTGGCTCGCGCCGGAGATCGCCGGAAGCGTCGCAAGTTCCGACTGGGGAACGACTTGGACGAGCGATTCCGGCGATTCTACGTCGACGAGCGGTTTTGGGAAAATAACGTATTGGGGCGCCGGCGCGCGCGAAAGTTTGCGGTTCGTCGGTTCGGAAGGGGACGATTTTCTCTATTATTCGAACGGTTCCGGTTATTTTGAAACGGCGGGGGGAAAACGTTACCAATTTGAAGGCGTTAATTCGGTTCTCGTCGACGCCGGAAACGGCGGAAACGACGTCGCGGCGATCGAGGATACCGCTTTCGACGACTACTTAAAGACGACGAACGCCGATTTAACCCTTTCCGGCGGCGGTTTTTCGTTGATTGCGAAGAATTTTACCGACGCGCGGATTGCGTTTGTAAACGGCGGCGAAGACTCGTTTTACGCGACCGACTCCGGCGACGACGTCGAAGCGGTCGTCGCGAAAAAGAAGGCGATTTTGACCGGAACTTTTGGCGGCGACGAAACGACGTCCGGACGCGAGTACGTTCGGGTCGCGACGAACGTCGCGGAGACGACTTTCGATCCGGAAACGACGCTCGCCGCGTTGTCCCTGATCGGCGACGATTCGACCGGGGCGCACTACGTCGCGGAAATCGGCGCGCTGACCTTTTTCGACTTGGAAACGAACGCGACGGCGACGGCGCGAAACGTTAAAACGCTGAAAATTACCGGCGTCGCGGAGAGCGCCGACGAGCGTTTCGAAGTCGTTTTGCCGGAAGACCTTGCGGAAACGAGTAAAGACGAGACGCACGTCTCTTACGTCGACTCGAAGGGATGGAAACTGTCGACGCCCCTTTGGAAACAGGCGACCTTTGCGACGGGAGCGGCGATTTTGACCGACGAACCGACGGCGGCGGAACTCGGCGACGCGTTTTTTGCCGACGAATTTAACGATTGGATGGAATTTGACGGCGACGCGGCGGCGGAAATCGCTCCGTTCGTCGGCGCGCTTCCGTTTGAGTCGGCGAGCGTTTTCGAGACGTTGAACGAAATTTTTGACGGCGACGAACGACGCAAACGCCGGTCGTTGCGCTGATTAGCGCGGCAAAGGAAAACGGACGGAGGCGGCGATGAGCGACGACCCGAACGGGCGAACGCCCGAACGTTGGGCGAATTCGTTGGGGATGCGGTTTTTAGCGGTTCGGCCCGGAACGTTCGAGATGGGGAGCCCGCGAACGGAGCCGCGTCGCTTCGCCGACGAAACGCCGCGGCGAACGACTTTGACGCAACTCTTTTATTTGAGCAAGTTTCCGACGACGCAAGCGGAGTGGCGCGCCGTCGTCGGAACGAATCCGAGCAAAAATCGCGGCGTCAAACGGGCGCCGGTCGAGCGCGGCAGCTGGATCGATTGCGTCGCTTTTATCGAAAAGCTAAATTCCGACGAATATTTGCTCGAACTGACGACCTTTCTCGGGCCCGAGTGGCGGTACGGCCTCCCGACCGAGGCGCAGTGGGAGTTCGCCTGCCGCGCCGGGACTCGGACGGCGTTTTCTTTCGGCGCGACGGCGACCGGTTCCGAAGGCGCGTTCGGGCGGTTAAGCGGCGGAGCGAACGTCGACGAAGAGGAGAGAAACGAGCGCGACGACGCGAGCGTCGGTCGGAAACGCGTTGCAACTTCCGGAAAAGAAACGACTTGCGAAGTCGGGCTTTTTGCGCCGAATCCTTGGGGGTTTTGCGATATGCACGGGAACGTTTGCGAGTGGACGGCCGACCGATACGGCGAGTACGACCCGGCGCGTTCCGTCGACCCGACCGGCCCGGCGAGCGGCGCGGAGCGAGTCGCGAGGGGCGGAAGTTGGCGCAGCCCGGCGGAAAACTGTCGCAGCGCGTCGCGTTTCAACTTTTTAGCGACGTATCGCGGCGATAATTGCGGGCTTCGCGTCGGGATTTTTCGGCGCTCTTAACGCGTTGCGTTTGGCTTTCGTCTTTTTTAACGAGCGTTGCGTTCGAGCTTCTAGCTTTCTTGGCGAACGTTGCGTTTGATCTTTCTGTGTTTGTTGGCGAACTTTGCGTTCTCTCTTCCAGCTTTCTTGACGAGCGTTACGTTCGAGTTGCCGGCTGTCTTGCGAACATTGTATTCGATTTTCCGAACCTATGACGGCGATGGCGGACTCCGCGTCGAGAGTTTCGCTTCTCTTAACGCGTCGAATTTATCTTAGACCGATAAAAACGCGTCGGAAGAAAAGCGTCCTGCGCTTGGTCGATAAAAATGTTGGTAAAAAAAGTCGCGTCGTTTTAGGTTAACCTTTTACCTCCGAAATGCGTCGAGCGAAAGAGGAAGAAGGTTGGGTTAAGGGAGCGCGTTGCGCCGGTCGGAACCGCTCGGCGTCCGCGCCACTAAAGGTTTATAGAGACGTATTGTCGGCGTCGAGAGGGAACCGCGTGGCGTTAAATAAACTCTTGGCGTTGAAAACTTTAACCGTTAAACATAAAAGGTGAAGGTTATGGGTAACATTAAGAATAAAACGTTTGACTTTACTTGGGAGCTCAACAAGAAGGGAGAAGTTATTTTGACCGGTCTTGTCGACGCGAAAGACGTGATCGCGATCGTTATTCCGGAGGAAATCGACGGTCGTCCCGTTGTTGAAATCGGCGATTATGCGTTTTGCGAATGCCCGAACTTGCGTTCTATCGCCTTTGGAGGCGCTCTGCGGAGAATCGGCAAGGGCGCGTTTGGGGCTGCGAGGGATAACGCTCCGTCTCGTTTGGTTCCGACGATTTGACCGCGCTTAGCGAAAAAGCGTTTGATAATGACGCTATCCGCATATGGGCGCGGCGCCGAGCGGCTGCGTTTCGATTCCAGAATTAAGCGTTAAAATTGTTGGCATGACGCTTGAGGAATGGCGCGCTCAAACGCTCGACGGGGGCCTTTCAGCGCGGACGGCAAAGTCTAGAGCCTAAAACCGAATACGTCGTTCCGGGAGGCGTCGAGCCGATCGGCGAGCGCGTCTTTTTATGGGGAAAGACGAGCTGCGAATGATTGCGCTTTCGCGTAGCGTTTGCAAAGTCGGTCGGTTGCGTTTGACGGTTGCGATAGTAATGAAGTGAAGACGCGGCGCGTTTTCTAAGCGTTTTATCGACGGCGCTTCCCGACTATAGTCGCGAAGCGCGAACATGCGGCGGAGAAACGAGCGTCGACGTTCCAAAAGATTAAAACGACAACGCGCAAGGAAAAAGCGTTCGGGGCAAGCGAAAGTTCCGCGCGAACATAAGTTGCGCCGA
>JAZQAP010000396.1:0-4132 GCA_045545275.1 Thermoguttaceae bacterium
GACATGGCTACGATCCGACTTGGCGTCGACGTATTCGAGGCGGCCGGTCGCGACGTCGACGACGCAAAAGAAGGCGGTAACGAAGGTCGCGTCGTTGTTTTCGGCGAGGTAACGGTTCGTTTGCGCGACGACTTGCGGGAGCGGGAGGCCGGAGAGGGCGAGATTCTTGACTAACGCGGTAGTCTTCATCATAAAGAGCGCGGCCGGGACGCCGTGTCCGGAAACGTCGGCGACGTAAAAGAAGAGGCGGTTTTCGTCGACGAAGAAATAGTCGAACATATCGCCGCCGACGCTCGTCATCGGGCGGTTTTCGGCGTAAATGTCGAACTCGCGCCGCTCCGGGAAGGGGGGAAAGACGGACGGGAGCGCCGCCGTTTGGATGCGTCGGGCGAGTTCGAGTTCTTTGTCGACGCGGCGTTTCACTTCGTCGATCGCGCCTTGGAGGGCGTCGACCGTCGCGTTGAGTCCGTTCGAGAGTTCGAGAAATTCGCGGGTCGTCGCGACGTCGACGCGTTCGCCGAGGTCGCCGTCGACGATCTTCGCTAAGGAGCGGTTGATCGCGAGGACGCCGTCGACGACGAGGCGGCGCGTTAAAAGGGAAACAACCGCGAAGAGACCGAAGAAAAGGAGCGCGTTTGCGACAAAAATCAAAACGAGCGTCGACCGTCGTTGCGCGAAAATTTCGCTTTTCGGGAGCGCGCCGACGAAAACGCAGTCGCCGCTTTTTCGGGCCAACGCGAAGCAACTCGCGCCGTCGACTTCGGCGTCGAAGATCGCGTCGAGCGGGAAAGCGTCGACGTCGGCGGCGAGGAAATCGGCGTCGGGCGTTTGAGCGTCGCCGTCGCCCGGCGTTTCGTCGCGGAGAAGAACGCCGTTTTGGAAGACGAAGAGACGACCCGCCTTGCCGACTCGGAAGGAGCCGATGAACCGCGCTAAGTTGGCGAGGGCGCGCGCTTGCTCCGCTCGAGCGGAAAGGAGCCCGACTTCGACGAAACCGGGCGCGTCGCGGCGAGCGACGGCGGAATATTGGAACATTTGCTCGGCGTCGGTCGCGCTCGGGCGGAGCGGTTGCGAAATTTCGAGCGTCGGATCGTCGAGAACGCGGAGAAAATCGGCGGTTTCCGGTTTTTGCGAATAGTCGAACCCGCGCGTCGCCGGCGGCCAAGAAGCGACGCAAATACCGTTTTCGTCGACGACGTCGATTTCGTCGAGATTTAAGAAACGCGCGAGTTCCGCAAGGCGTTTTTCGTCGAGCGGGGCGTCGTCGAGCCGCAAAATTTCGGCGGCGGAACGGGCGCGACAGACGGAGGCGCGGCGTTCGTAAAGCTCGATCGTCGCGAGGTTTTCGCGCGCTCGCTCCGCTTGCGTTTGAGCTTCGAGAATTTTAGCGCGAATCGTTTGCGCCGCCTCGCGCTTGGCCGAACGCGTTTCGAAGAAAAACGAAACGAACGTCGACGCTAAAATCGCCGCCGCCGTCAACGCCGACGTCCAAAGGAGGAACGTTTTGCGCAACGGGCGCGCGGTTTCGGAACGGGCGTCGGGCGACAGGCGAGGCAAAAAGACGTTGGCGAACGACATAAGCGACGGAAAACGAGCGTTGGGCGGCGCGTCGCGAACGTCGCGGGGAAGATAAGGGCGAAAAGGGGTTCCGCTCGCGACCGTCGCGGAGACGCCGACGTTCGATCAAACGCAACCTTCCAAGAAGGGATTGGTCGCTCGTTCGACGCCGACCGACGTTTCGGGGCCGTGTCCGGGGCAAAGAATCGCGTCGCTTGGAAGCGTCAAAATTTTGTCGCGGATTCCGGCGATCAACGCGTCGTAATCGCCGTCCGGGAAATCGCTGCGCCCGATGCTGCCGGCGAAGATAACGTCGCCGCAGAAAACGATCGGGGCCTCGTCCGTTTCGAGAACGTAAACGACGTGGCCGCGCGCGTGCCCGGGAATCTCGACCGTTTTAAACGGGATTCCCGCCGCTTCGAACGTTTCGCCGTCGGCGAGGGAAACGTCGGCGTCGCAAGTCGTTAAGGGCAAGCCGAAGTGCGCCGAGAGATTGCCGCGCGGGTCGGTCAGTTTGTAACGCTCGCCCGCGCCGACGTAAATTTTCGCGTCCGGCCAAACGGCGCGAAGTTCCGAAATTCCGCCGATATGATCCCAATGCCCGTGCGTGATCAGGAGCGCGACCGGGTTCAAGTTGTTTTTGCGCAACTTTTCAATCAGCGGCGCCGGTTCCGCGCCCGGATCGACGACGACGCAATCGCTCCGCCCGGCGAGCGAAACGACGTAGGCGTTTTCTTGGAAATCGCACAAAACGGCTTTGCGGAATTCAAGTTCGGCGATCTTCATCGGAGGCGCGGCGTTATTAATAAAAGGAGGAAAACGGCGAACGGAACGACTAAACGGGCGGCGACGCGGGTCGGGGAGGCCGAGAACGAGAATCTTTCAACGTTTTCGGCTTCGGCGGAGTCGACTTAGTCTTCGATAATGAAGACGATAAGCCGACGCGGGTCGGGAAGACCGAGAACAAGAATCTTTCAACGTTTTCGGCTTCGGCGGAGTCGACTTAGTCTTCGATAATGAAGACGATAAGCCGACGCGGGCCGTGAACGCCGAGAACGAGAATTTTTTCAATGTCGGCGGTGCGGCTCGGGCCGGTGATCAACGCGATTTCGCCGCGCTGTTCCGGGTTGCGCATCTTCGCTTCAATCTCCGGAAACGCCGCGGGAAGGTGTTCGCGAAGTTGGCTTCGACGAGCGACGACGAGGCAAACCGGAACGAGGTAGCAAAGGAAACGGTCGAACGCGGCGCGCGCTTCGACGGCGGCGGTTCCCGTGTCCGCGAGCAAAAGGAGCGGGGAAACGAGCCCGGCGGCGAGCGTTTGGCGTTCGCGCGGGTCGGCGTCGGCGGGATTTTCCGGCGCGTAAACCGTTTTCCAATTCGCGTTGGCGGCGACGAGTTTTTCGGCGAACGGGGCGAGTTCAGGATTCGAGAAAACGCCGAGTTCGAGCGGCGCGCCGGACGGAACGTTCGCGGGCGGGTTTGCGGCGAGTTCCGACAAAACGCGACCGACCGCTTCCAACGCGGCGTTTTCGTCGGCGCAAAGAACCGCTTCTCCGGCGACCGCGGCGAGATTTTCGGCGAACGACGCGGCCAATTCGGACGGCGACGCGTTTTGAATCGGCCAAATTTCGGGAAGCTCCGGCGCGGGAAACGCCGAACGGTCGACGTCGGCGAGGGCGTTTTTGATCGCGTTAAGGATTGTCGTTTTGGAGGACATCGACGACGCCTTTCGAAAACGTTGCGTGAAAGGGGGGAAGGAACGCCGCGCTCCGAGCGTCGACGCATATTGGCGGCTCTCGGAGCGACGGAGGGGAAAACGCAAATCGTCGGCGGCCGTAAAACGGCGCGTCGACGATTTAAGGAACTTGCGGCGTTATTTGTACGAACCCAAGTCCAGGTACATCATCACGCAAGCGGCGGTGAAGAAGAGGAACGAAAGGAGGAGAACCAACGTGTAAACGTCGGCCGGAACCTTGCGAGCGGGCGCTTTAACTTTCTTGACCTTGGCGACCGGCGCGGCGAACGCGTCGGCTTCCGTCGGGGCGTCGGCGCCTTTGCCCTTGCGCTTCTTCTCTTTTTTAACTTTGGGCGCTTTAGCGGGTTTTTCTTTTTTAGCTTTCATCGCGTTCGACCTCAGTTGGTTTCTTGCGAATAAACTTCGTCGCCTTCGAGCATCGTTCCTTGGCGGTATTCGCCCAAGACCTGGCAGATAGCGCGGTTCGGTTCGACGGTAACGACTTTGACTTTGCCGAGGTAAACGTCGCCGCGACGAACGTGAAGCTGGTTGCCCTTAGCGAGACCGTCGTCGGAACCGATCGAAACCGAAATCAAACCGCTCGGGCCTTCTTGAACGACTTCGATCGTTCCGCGAACGGCGACTTTCGGCAATTCGCCGTAAAGGCTCGGATCCGGGTTGAGACCGTGTTGTTGCAGAACGGCGAGAACGTCGTCGTGCGCTTTCGTCAAGTCGGCGTTTTGTTCTTTGACGTCGCCCAAGAGAGCGGAAACGTCGTAGAGGTTCGCCATCGTTTGCGCGAGGTCGCGGAGGTACGACGCGCGGAGTTGTTGAGCGGTC
>JAZQAP010000397.1:0-2238 GCA_045545275.1 Thermoguttaceae bacterium
AATTCCTTCGCCGAACAATACGCCCGCGACGCCGGACTCCGCTTCCAAACGCGTTAAATCGCTAAATTGCGACGCCGCGTCCACTTTTTTCCCCGGTTCCCCA
Organism: Thermoguttaceae bacterium; assembly: GCA_045545275.1. Lineage (GTDB taxonomy): Bacteria > Planctomycetota > Planctomycetia > Pirellulales > Thermoguttaceae > RUG369. The sequence continues at coordinate 104 of JAZQAP010000397.1, forward strand.
AACAACGCAATCACTTAAACAACAACAATTAACGGAAATACCGAGAATGCCGACTTCGTCCTCTACTTCCGCTTCCTTGCCGACGCCCCCGAACGCCTTCGATTGGCGTCTTGACGCCGACGGTCGCGTCGTTATCCAAAAATTGCGCGACTCGAGCGCCGTCGACGTCGTCGTCCCGGCGAAAATCGACGAAAAAACCGTCGTCGCAATCGCCGACGCCGCCTTCGCTTACGCCGGTTTATTAATCTCGACAACGCTCCCGGAAAGCGTCGAAAAAATCGGCGCCAACGCGTTTTTCCGTTGCGTTTCGCTAACCGACGTCGCGCTCCCAAACGCTTTGCGCGAAATCGGTTCGAGCGCGTTCGACCTTTGCGAGTCGCTCCGCTCGCTCCGCTTGCCGAACGCTCTTGAAAGGCTCGCGCCCGACGCCTTCAACCGTTGCGCGTCGCTAACGGAACTCCTTGTTTCGACGGGAAATACGCGCTTCCGCGCCGTCGACGGCGTCCTCTTCGACGCCGACGGGAAAACTCTTCTCCGCTGTCCGCCGGGCAAGTCGGGCGCTTACGTCGTTCCGAGCGGCGTCGAGCGAATCGCGCCCGGCGCCTTCGACGGTTGCGCGCTTTTAACGTCGGTCGCGCTTCCGGCGTCGCTCCAAACGCTTGACGCGCAAGCGTTTCGCGATTGCCCGGCGTTAACGCAATTTCAAGTCGCGCCGGAAAATAAAAATTTCCGCGCCGTCGACGGCGTTCTTTACTCCTCCGACGGCAAGACGTTAGCGCGTTATCCGGAAGGAAAAGGCGACGCGTTCGAGGTTCCGAACGGCGTCGCAATAATCGGCGACGGCGCGTTTTCCGGTTGCAAGTCGTTGCGAACGGTAGCTTTACCGCTCGGCTTGCGGGCGCTCGACGCGAACGCGTTTTCCGGTTGCAAACGCTTAACGTCGGCGACGCTTCCCGACGGTTTGCAAAGTATTGGCGAATCGGCGTTTAGGGGATGCAAACGTTTAAGAACGGCGGCGCTCCCGACGACGCTTTGTTCGCTCGGCGCAGGCGCGTTTTACGGATGCAAAGAGCTAACCGACGTCAAAATTCCCGACGGAATCGCAACCGTCGGCGCCGCGACGTTTTACGCTTGTTTTAAACTCCGCTCGGTCGCGTTTCCGGACGGCTTGCGCGAAATCGGCGCGTCGGCGTTTTACGCTTGCGACTCGTTAACGCAAGTTGTTTTGCCCAACGGGTTAGAAACGATCGGCGCGGCGGCGTTCGGCGCTTGTCGAGCGTTGGAGTCGGTCGAGCTTCCCCCAGCCTTGCAAACGATTTCAACGCAAGCGTTTAGCGGATGCGCGGCGCTTCAAAAAGTCGCGACGCCCGACGACTTGCGCAAAATCGGCTCCGGCGCGTTCGACGGTTGCGCGGCGTTAGCGGAAATTTCGCTTCCCGACGGCTTGCAAACGATTGGAACGTCGGCGTTTAGCGGGTGCCGCTCGTTAGAATCTGTCGCTATTCCCTCCGGCGTTAAAACGCTTGAACTCGGCGTCTTCAGCGGTTGCCAAGCGCTAACGTCCGTCGCGCTTTCCGACGGCGTTCTAACCGTCGACGACGAAGCGTTTAGCGGTTGCTCGTCGTTAACGGAAATTTCGCTCCCGACGTCGCTTCGAACGCTCGGCTTTTACGCGTTCGGCGGTTGCAAAACCCTTTCGTCGCTCGTTTTACCTCCGTTGCTTGCCGAAATCGACGATTACGCGTTTTTCGGTTGTTCGCCCTACTTAACGCTTTGCGGAAAAAGAGGTTCCGTCGCGGAAAAATTCGCCGCGCAAAACGGTTTCCGCTTCGAACCGCGTTGACGCCGCGTCGTCGTTTTTATTTTACAAAGATTAGCGTTCGTTTTGTTTTTAACTTAATAGGAGAAACCGCAATGACTTCGCGACACGTCAAAACGCCAAATCCGGCGTCCGATTTCGCTTGGAAAATCGATTCGAACGGCGGCGTTTCCAACGTAAAACTCCTCAACCGCGACGCGCTCGAAATCGTTGTTCCTTCCAAAATCGACGGTCGGCCCGTCGGCGCCGTCGAATTTCGCGCCTTTTCCGAACCGGCGGCGGTCAAATCGTTGACGCTTCCCGACTCTTTACAGCG
>JAZQAP010000398.1:0-6738 GCA_045545275.1 Thermoguttaceae bacterium
TTACCCCGCGGCGAGGCGGCGACGGCGCCAACTCCGCTCCAAGGCGTCGCCAACCGTCGACCGTCGTCGGATTATTCGGGTCGGACGGCTTGCGAAACCCTTTGCGGACGAAAAGCCAAGGATCGTAAGACTTGCCGCCGATTTCAATATCGCTCCGACCGCTCGATTTTAACCATTCTTGGCGCGGAACTTTGCGACGAGGGTCGTAAGGCGCGCCCGGCGGCAGGACGCCTTCGACAACGGGGAAAAGTTTCGACGGCGTCGCGTCAAACCAACGTTGGAGGCGTTCCGTTTCGTCGTTCGGACGCGGTTTAACAAGGATTTCCACCTCTAACGTTTCAAAACGAATCTTCTTGTTTTTGTCTCTGTAGGTGTTGTTAACGCCGAGTTTACAGAGGACGCCGTCGGGATTGTCGCGCAATTTTTCGCGAAGTTCCTTCCAAAACGGCGCGTTCCAATCTTCGAGCGGCGCCAACTCGACGAAGCGATACGCCGTCGCGCGCTTTTCGCCGGGAAGGAAATCGCGAAAATCTCCCAGCACGTCGATATGAAACTGGGTCTCGCGTTCCGCGACGGCTCGATAAGTTGCTGAAATTTCTTGGCTTGCGAAAGTTCCGATCGAGCCTGCGACCGAGGGAAAACCGACCGACCAATCGGGAATCGCGCGTTCCGAACGGTTTTCTTCTTCATAAAAGAGATACGCCGTGTCGCCGAGATAAATTTCGTCGGCGGGATAAACCTTAATCGTGCGACGAACTTCCGGGCGCGTTTCGTCGCAACGAACTTCAAGGGTTGCGACGCGACTTCGCGAGACGTCGGAAGGCGTTTCGGCGAAAGCGGTTGCGGCGAGCGACAAGCTAACGGCAAGCGCGGCGATCGTATATTTGGGGGGCATAGGCTTTCTCTCCATTTTCGAGTCGACTAGTTTTCCGGAGGGGAAACGGTTTTGTTGGCTAATTTGGATTTAAACGTTGTTAATTAAAGGGAAAAGAACGACGACGTTCCGGCGCGGCGGTTGGCGTCGTTACTTGACGTCGTTCGGCGCGGGCGTTTTGCTTGGCGAGAGGGGCGTCAACGCTTTGCAAAGGGCGGCGCTTTTCTCTTTGAGCGGCGTTTCGTAAAGGCGGTCGTACTTCGAGCGAATCGATTGCGACAAGACGACGCGTTGCGGTTCCGGACGTTGCGACAGCCAGTCGACGAGAATCTTTAGCGCGGCGTCGGACGCTTCGCCTTCGTCGGCGTCGTAATATTCGAGTTGCAAACGAGTTAGCGTGATCTCGTCGCGAAGCGTCGACGGCGCGAACTCCGTTTCAAGAAGTCGCCAACCGTCGACCGACGTCGGATTGTTCGGGTCGGACGGCTTGCGATTGCCGTAACGAACGAAAAACCAAGGCGAATAGCGGCGCCAACCGAGGCGAATATCGCTTTTTCCGCTGGAAAATAACGCGTGTCCGAAGCGCGCCGACGGGTTCGGGTGATCTTTGAACTGCGGCGGAAACTTCGCTTCATCGCGTAACCAACACGGGAAAACGTTCGGCGGCGTTTGTCGGTAAAAATCTTCTAAACGTTGCGATTCGTTGGGGTTGCGTCGAACGAGCGTGATCGGAATTTCGGTAACGACGGTTTCGTCGTAGGGAGGGACGGGGCGTCGCGTTTCGCCTTCGCGGTCGAATTTTTGGTAAACGCGTTGCAACGACAAAACGAGCGTGAGCGACGTCTTATCGTTCTCTTGAAGCGCGTTTCTAAGTTCTTGCCCAATCGGCTTTTCCCAATCTTCGAGCGCCGGAAATTCCAACGCGCTAAGCCCGGCGCGCAGCGTCTCTCCCGGAGCTAAAGGTTGCGGAAGAACGACGTAATCGGGGGGAAAAGTTTCAAGCTCTTCGTAAATCTGCTTGAACTCGCGCCCGTTTTCCAAACGCAACGTCGCGCCGTAAATATGTCCGTTGGGTTCGACGGTAACGTCAAGTTCTTCTCCGCTAACGTTTTCGACTTCTCGAACGACGTACAAGGGGTCGCCGAGCGCGATTTCGGTCGGATAAACCTTGTAACGATAACGGATAGCCTCGCCGTCGCGAGTTGGCGCGACGATTTCGAGCGCTTGTCCGGTCGAGCCTTCGAGCGGCGGCGGAGGCGGCGCGGCGTCGCGAGAAAACGTGTAAATCGTTGTAACGCCGGCTATTGCGACGACGGCGAGTGCGAACGAACGGACGTTTTGGCGGATAAAATCAAAATGCATCGACGTTCTCCGAGCAGTGTTAAACGTTGCGGCGAAAACGTTGCAAACGCGAGACTTGCAGCGCGATTGTTGGAACGACAAGCTCGAATTCGTCGAGACGAGTTGCGTTAACGTTTGCCAAAAAAGGGTTGAAGTGAAAATCGCCGCTTAAACGCGGCGCGCGATTAGGGGGCCTTTACTATAACGTATTTAAAAGTCGACGTCAAGGTTATTTGGGGAGGCGGAAGTCGGCGCGACGCCAAGGGTTGCGTTTTTCTCTTGGAGCGGCGTGTTTCGGAATTTTCCGTTTTTCGAGCGGAGCGATTCCGTCAAAACGACGCGTTGCGGTTCCGGGCGCTTTTCGAGCCAAGCGACCAACGCTTGGAGCGCGGCGTCCGATTCCGTCCCCTTCGGCGCGTCGTAATATTCGAGCAGTAAACGAGTTAACGTAATCTCGTCGCGAAGCGTCGACGGCGCGAACTCCGCTTCAAGGCGTCGCCAACCGTCGACCGTCGTCGGCGCGTTCGGGTCGGACGGCTTGCGAAAACCCGAACGGACGAAAAGCCAAGGATCGTAAGACTTGCCGCCGATTTTGACGTCGCTCGCGCCGCTCGAAACGAGATCGGGCGAACTCTTCGAGGACGGCGCTTTAACGACGGCGCCGTCGCCGTTGGGGAAACGCTCCGGAAAAAGGCGTTCGGGCGTCGCGTCGAACCAACGCGTTAGACGTTCTAATTCGTTTTGAGAACGGCGTTTAAGAACGAGCGGCGTTTCGAACGCTTCGTCGACGCGGAAAGGATAATCGCCTTCGGAGCGGGCAAATTCGACGCGGAGTCGCAACTCGACGGCGTCTTGACGAGACAGCTTGTCGCGAACGCTCGCCCAAAACGGCGCGTTCCAATCTTCAAGCGGCGGAAATTCAAGCGCGACGGCGACTTTCCGGCGTTCGACGCAGGGCGGAAGATTGCGAAACGGAAAGCCGATTTTCTTGACGAAGAAACGTCGCGTCGCCAGTTCCGGCGCGATTTCGCACCGACCCGGAACGTCGGGGGACGTTAACGTAATCGCGCCTAAGTCGATATATTTCGCGAGTTCAAAATCGAACGGCGCGTAAGCGGAAACCGCTTCGTCGCCGACGTTGCGCTCGAACGTCGCGAAGTAGCCGACGTCGCCGAACGCGAGTTCCGTCGGGTAAAAGGCGGCGCGCGTCCGAAGCGCTCCGTCTTTCGCTAACGACGTAAACTCTTGTTGCGCGACGTTTGCGTCGGTATCAACGTCGGTTTGGGCGGACGGGTTTTGAGGTTCCGCCGCGAGGGAACGACGAACGTTTGCGACGTCGCCAAACGCAAGGAACGTAAAGGTTGCGAAAAATAGAATTAAAGCGTTTCGTTTCATCGTCGTTTTCTCCGTTGAAAGGGAAAAGCGCGCGGCTTCGTTACTCGGCGTCGTCGCCGGACTCGGTTGCGTTTTCGGAAGCGGAAGTTAACTTTTTATAAAGTGTTGCGCGTTTTGCTTCGAGCGGATTTTTGAAAAAATGAAGCGCTCGAAGTTTTAAGGAAAAGAGCCAAGCGGCGCGTTGCGGTTCCGGGCGATTTCGGAACCAGTAGACCAACCTTTTAAGCGCGTTTTCCAACACCGCTCCTTCCGGCGCGTCGTAATATTCGAGTTGCAAACGGGTTAGCGTTATTTCGTCGCGAAGCGTCGACGGCGCAAACTCCGCTTCAAGGCGTCGCCAATCGTCGACCGTCGTCGGCGCGTCGACGAGCGTCGGTTTCCGCGCGCCGATTCGCGTAAAAGCGTTGGCTCGGTAACTTGCGCCGTCTAAGGAGATAAACGTCGGTTGCGGCCCTTCGTCGCGGCGGTAAAAACGCGGCCCTTTCCAGGCTCCGTCGTCGGAACGAACCGGAAACGCGTCTGGCGGCGTCGCTTCGAACCAACGGTCGACCGTCGCTAACTCCTTGACGTCGCGTCGTTTGAGAACGAGCGTTTGCTCGACGACCGTCGTCGGCGCGTCCGGCGCTTGCGGTTGAAGGATCGGCGTTTCGCGCGCTCCGCTAACTTTCGACGGGAGGCGAAGTTCGAACCGAAGTCGCAACTCGACGGAATTTTGGCTTGACAGCTTGTCGCGAACCGCCGTCCAAAACGGGTCGTTCCAATCTTCGAGCGGCGGAAATTCGAGCGCGGACGCGACGCGCCGGGTTTTGACGCCCGGCGTCAAGCGCAGCCCGCCGACCGAGCATCCCATTCTCGACGCCGACGCGTCGTTAAGCGGTTGCAAAGTCGACGGTTGCGGCTCTTCGGAGGGCGCGCGGACGAATAAAGTCGCTAATTCCGGCGCGGCGACGTATGCGCCCGGGACGCCGTCGACGGTCGCCGCAACTTTTGCGACGTATCGAGATAAGGTCGATTCGTTTAATGCGCGTAACGCGGCGTCTTCGTCGAAATAAGCGGCGGAGTCGGAAACGTTTTCGACGTCGAGCGTATAGTACGCGGCGTCGCCGAACGCGAGTTCCGTCGGATAAAGAGCGAAGGTCGCGCGGAGCGGATTGCTTTCTAAGTCTTGCGGCTCGACGATTTGCGTTGCGACGTTGCCGGAGCTTCCGACGATTTTTGTCGGAAAGCCGTAGGGGCCTTGCAATTTGGAAGAGGAGGGACAAGCGACCGCCGTCGCGAACGCGACGAGCGCAAGCGTCGCAAAAACAAGGGGTGCGTTGCTTCGTTTCATTGTCGGTTCTCCGTTGAAATGGGAAAAACGCGCCGCTTGTCGAAAGCAAAACGACGCGGCGTCGTCTATTAAAAAACAGAGCGTTGATTACTTGACGTCGTTCAGCGAGCGACGATCGGACGACGGAGGTTGCGACGCGTCGGAAGTCAGCGCGGCGCAAAGGGACGCCTTTTTCTCGGCAAGGGGGTTTTTTCGTTTAAAAAACTTGAATTCGAACGCGCCGTCGAAATAGTAGCGCCGCGAGAGAAGGAAATCGGTCAAGACGAGGCGTTGCGGCTCCGGGCGATTTTGGAGCCAAGCGACCAACGTTTGGAGCGCGGCTTCCGATTTTTCCCCCCGGGGCGCGTCGTAATATTCGAGCTGCAAACGGGTTAGCGTTATTTCGTCGCGGAGCGTCGAGGGCGCGAACTCCGCTTCAAGGCGTCGCCAACCCGCTAGGGTCGTCGGGTTGTTCGGCGTCGACGGCTTGCGAGCGCCCGGACGGATAAACGCCCAAGGCGAAAAGGGATAGGCGTCGAACCAAAGATAACTCGTCAACGTCGCCGGCTGGTCGAACGAGTCCGGGTCGTCGCGCCAAGAGACCTTTTTGCCTCCCTCGACGCGCGGCAAGAGGTTGGCGTCGGACGTTTTAGCGAGCCAGCGACGAAGCGTCGCGGTTTCTTTTTCGGGGCGACGTTCGACGAGAACCGGCAGGCGGCCTTGGACTTGCCGGACGTCTCGGGAGCCCGACGACGCGGAGGTCAGGACGGCGAAGTTAAAGTTTAAGTCGCAAGAAACCGGCGCTTGCGCGATTTTTTTCTCTAACGCCGAATAAAACGGCGCGTCGAAATCTTCGAGCGGCGGAACTTCGACGACGAAGCGGCTCCAAAGGCGGCGTTCGCCCGGCGCCAACGTAAATCGCGGCGGGACAAGGAAATCTTCGCCTCGCGTCTGCTTTTCGAAGTAACAGCGCGCTTCGGCGTCCGGAATGTCGCGCGACGTTATCGAAAAACAAAGCGGATCGTTGATTTCGCGGTAAAGATTCGAAATAATTTCGAGCGGTTTCGACGCGGTATTTTCGACGTAAACGGCGACGTAAACCGGGTCGCCAAAACGAATTGCGTTGGGGAAAGCGTCGGCGACAACGCGAAGCTCCGGATTCTCGTCGGGCGGATACGGGATCGCGTCGCCGCGTTCCGTCTCTTGGTTGTAAACGAGTTTTTCTTTGAGAGAAACGGTAAAATCGGACGACGCGACGTCGCCGGGAGGCGCGGCGAACGGCGGCGCCGACGTCGGAAAGACGGCTTGGCTAACGCTAGCCGTCGCAAGGATTAGAAGCGTCGCGACGCCGAGTTTAAATTTTCGCGCGAAGCGAGACGGTTTCGCGGCGAACGTGGCGTCGGCGGAAGGATTCGAGTTCATCGGGTTTCCTTTCGTTGAAATGTTATTTGACGTCGTTAATTGGCGTCGACGTCGGAAGTTAACTTGTTGCAAAGGATTGCGTTCTTTTCTTTGAGCGGCGTTTGGAGGAAAAGGACGCGATTCGAGCGAAGCGATTCCGTCAAGACGGCGCGTTGCGGTTCCGGGCGGGCGCGAAGCCAAGCGGTTAAAACATTGAGCGCGGCGTCCGATTCGGGGCCTGCCGTCGCGTTGTAATATTCGAGTTGCAAACGGGTTAGCGTTATTTCGTCGCGGAGCGTCGACGGGGCGAACTTCGCTTCCAACGCGCGCCAACCGTCGAGCGTCGTCGGCGCGACGGACGGCGACGACGACGGTTTTCGGACGCCGTGTCGCGCAAAAAATCGCGTTTCGTAAGACT
>JAZQAP010000399.1:0-1952 GCA_045545275.1 Thermoguttaceae bacterium
GCTCCGGACGCGGCGGTCGATTGGAAAACCGGGTTCGCGACGCCGCCGGCCGGATACGGCGAAGTCCCGTTTTGGTGGTGGACGGGCGAAAAGCTCGACGCCGAGCGGCTCCTTTGGCAAATCGACGAATTGGCGAAAAAGGGCGGAATCTCCGGCGTTCAAATCAATTACGCGCACCAAGACGTCCGCGACGAAAAACAACCGAACTGGTTGACTTACCCGAACGACCCGGAACCGTTGACCGCCGAATGGTTCGACGCGTTCGACGCCGTCGCGGCGCGCTGTCGGGAATACGGGATGGGCGTCGGGCTCAGCGGGTACACCCTCGACTGGCAAAACTCGCCGACGAACCTCTTCGACCGCTTGATTTATCGCGACGCGGAGCTGCAAAGCCGAACCCTTTACGTCGCGGCGAAAGAACGGGTAAAAGTCGACGCGCAAGGGCGGTTTGCGGCGGCGTTGGAGGCGACGGAAACGTTAAAATCGTTAAACTCGACGGCGGACGACACGCTCGTTCAAGCGGTCGCTTACCCGGTCGGCGACGGCGGAAAGCTCGACGCGGGGCGTTTCGTCGCGCTTGGGGCGGACGTCGAAGCGTTGCGGGCGGCGGCGAATCCAACCGAAAACGCGGAAAACGGCGTCGACGGCGGCGTTAAAACCGGCGAAATCGCTAAAATCGCTAAAATCGACGGGGCGAAAGACGGCGCCGAAGTTGAAATTTGGTTCTTTAAAGCGCGGCGCGTTCCGCAAACGTTGAACCCGTTGCACCCGGAAGCGGGGAAGACGGTCGTCGCCCGCTTCTTCCAACCGTTCGAAACGCGAACGTTGGCGACCCTTGCGCAAGACGCGAAGAATAAAGAAAAAGGGGAAGAAGGAGAGAGCGAAGGAAATAAAGCGGACGCGGCAAACGGGGCGGTTTTGGAAAATAAGGTAAAAACGACGGGCCCGGAAACGACGCTCGGGCTGAATTACTTCTTCCAAGACGAACTGCAACTCGGAACCGGCGACCGCATTTGGGCCGACGACTTGGCCGAAGTCTTCGCGGCGCGCAAAGGTTATCCCCTTTGGGCGGCGCTCCCGGCGGGTTTCGACGCCGACGTCGGGGCGCGAACGGAGAAGAACCGGCTCGACTTCGCCGATCTCCGAGTGCGACTCGCCGAAGAGCGTTATTTCCGTCCGATTTTCGATTGGCACGCGTCGAAGGGGCGGATTTACGCTTGCGACTCCGGCGGGCGGGGGAAAAATCCGGTCGAATTCGGCGACTACTTTAGCGCGACCCGTTGGTACACCGCGCCGGGACACGACACCCCGGGCGGACATGCCGACTTTATTAAGAATAAGGTTTCGGCGTCGATCGCGCATTTTTACAAACGGCCCCGCGTTTGGCTCGAAGGGTATCACTCGTTCGGTTGGGGCGCGACGCCGGAGCGGTTGCTTTTCGCGTCGAACGAAAACTTCCTTTTCGGCGCGAACCTGTTGAATTTACACGGGTTGTATTATACGACTTACGGCGGTTTTTGGGAATGGGCGCCCCCTTGCTATCACTTCCGCCAACCTTATTGGGAGACGTTCGGCGCGTTTTTGAAGTATTTTGAGCGGGCGTCGTTCGCGCTGACTCGCGGCGTTCAGCGGGCCGATTTCCTCGTCTTGTACCCGGTAACGTCGTACCAAGCGCGGCTCGACGGACAGCGTTCGCACTCGGTCGCGTTCGCCGCCGCCGAAAAAATTTACGCGACCGGGCGCGATTTGCTCTTCGTCGACGACGACTCGCTGAAACGGGCGAAAGTCGACGGCGCGCGGCTGATTATCGGCGATTCGGAACACCGCGTTCTTGTGTTGCCGGCGTCGCGCGGGATTCGTTGGTCGACGTTGGCGAAAGCGCTCGAATTTTACCGCGCCGGCGGGACGGTCGTCGCGCTCGGCGCCTTGCCGGAAGCGTCCGACCGCGCCGG
>JAZQAP010000400.1:0-7193 GCA_045545275.1 Thermoguttaceae bacterium
TTGAAGTTGTCCGGTTCGCGGAAGTTGAAGACCATAATCGGCATATTGTGTTCGGCGCACTTCGCGAACGCTTCGGAGTCCATCACGCGGAGGTTTTGGCGAATCGCGTCTTCGTAAGTCAGCTCCGAATAGAAGGTTGCGTTCGGGTTTTTCTTCGGGTCTTCGCTGTAAATGCCGTCGACTTTCGTCGCTTTGAGGATGACGTCGGCTTCGAGTTCGAGCGCGCGTTGAGCGGCGGCGGTGTCGGTCGTCACGAACGGGCTGCCGGTGCCGCCGGCCAAGATGACGACGCGACCCTTTTCGAGGTGGCGTTGCGCGCGGCGGCGGATGTACGGCTCGGCGACGACGTCCATCGGGAGCGCCGTCATCAGGCGAGTCGGTTGGCCCTGCGCTTCGATCGCGTCTTGGAGCGCGAGGCCGTTAATGACCGTCGCGAGCATGCCCATATAGTGCGCCGTCGCTTCTTGAATCGAGGAGTTCGCCGCTTTGAACTGCGCGCCGCGGAGGATGTTGCCGCCGCCCATCACGACCGCGATTTGCACGCCGCTTTGCGCGACGTCGACGATTTGCGCCGCCAAGTGGTTGACCGAATCCATCGAGACGCCGCGGTCGTTTTCCGGGCAAAAACTTTCGCCGGAAATTTTCAGCAAAACGCGGCGCGGACGGGAAAGAGAAGCGGAAGAAGCGTTCGAAGTCATTGCGTTGAGTCCTTGGTGCGCGTTCGTTTCGTCGAAGTTTTTTGCGCGGCGTTCGCGTCGATAAAATAACGAACGAAGCGCTTAACTTCCCGATTTCAAACGCGTTAGAAACATTGAGGAATGGGGAACGAGCGAAAAACGAACCGGCGACGCTTGCGGCGAGCGAGGCGACGTTTCCGCGTCAAATTAGTCCTATTTTGCGGAAATTTTTTTCTTTGTCAAGAGGGGCGGGCGTAAAAAAACCTCGCGTCGTCGAGCGAGTCGACGCGAGGTTAAACGTCGGCGAACGAACCGTCGTTAAGGTTTGTCGCTTAAAAAACGACAAACGACGGAACGAGTCAAACCATATCTTTCAACGCTTTGAGCGCCTTCACTTTAATCTTCCAGTGCGCCGGTTTCGCCGGACGGTTCGTCGTTTGGCCCGGATGGAACGGGTCCGGAACGTTTTCTTGTCCCGGTTTCTCCGGAACCCATTGCTTTTCGATCTTAACGAGACCCGGCAGGGTGAAGCTGTCGGCTTCCGCGAGGCTCGTTTGAATCAACGCGCTAAGTTGGTCGATAACGGCGGAGACGTCTTTCTTGTTCAACCCGGCGTTTTCGGCGAGTTGCGCGATGATTTGCGTCTTGGTCAACGGTTTCGCTTTTTCGTCGACTTTCTTTTCGACCGCTTTCTTTTCAACTTTTTTCTCGGCTTTCGCTTCGACTTTTTTTTCCGTCGTTTTTTTCGCGCAAGTTTTCTTCGCGCAAGGTTTCTTTTCTTTAGCCATTTCGCAGGTCCCTGAAGAGTAACGAGTCTATTAAACGAATTAAAAATGATTTCGGGCGAAAAATAGGGGCGACCGAAGCGAGCCTCGCAATATCGCGACTAAAAACGCGCGCCGTCGTTTTTCTCGTCCGAAACTATTATGACGACTTTTTTCTCCAAAAGCAAGCAAATTTCTTCGATTTCGACAAAAAAAGCGCGTCTTTTTTAAATTTTTTTGCCGAACGAGCGGAGCGGCGCCGTTTGGAACGCGTTTCGCTTTCGACAAACGAAAAAATAAACAAATTTTGCGGCGTCAACCTGTTAACGCTTTTGCCGCCGATTTCTATATTATTATCGAACGAGCGCCTCGGCGTCAACGCAAAACGACCGTCTTTTCGGTTTTTTCTTCATTTTTTCGAAAATTTTTCGACAAAACGCCGCTCGATTGGAAAACGCGTTAAAATGCGGAGTTTGCGTCGAGTCGTTAAAACCGTCGTCCGAAAGCGAAACGACCGAAAAATCGAGACGAGCGGCGGAGGGCGGAAAAGTTAGGCGCCGCTTTACAGACCCGGAAAATTTTTTATAATAACGGAGTCGCCGAGAACGATAGGGCAAGCGCCAAAGCGCCGAGTAAATCGACGCGACGCGAGTCGAACGCTTTGCGCGAGGCGGCGCCGGAAACGCCCGGCTTTTCCCGTTTTTATAACGCTTTGATAACGCGTCGCCGACGCAAGCGCAAACGTCGCGACGCAAGCGATCCGCACGGACGGAGGTAGACGAAATGTCGCAGTATACGATGACGAGCGCGCCCGATTATATCCCGGCGAAGATGCTTCGCGAAATCCAAAACGAACGGTTTATGGACACGTTCCGTTACGTTTACGCGAACGTCCAATGGTATCGCGATCTGTTGGAAGAACACAACGTTTCGCCCGATTCGATTAAATCGATCGCCGACATTAGTAAGCTGCCGTTCGTCAAAAAGACCGACCTGCGCGACACCTACCCCTTCGGTATGTTCGCCGCGCCGCGCAACGAAATCGTCCGCTACCACGCCAGCAGCGGGACGACCGGCAAACCGATCGTGATGGGATACACTCGCGGCGACCTCGAAGTCTGGAACGCGTCGGTCGCTCGCGGGCTCGCCGCTTGCGGAATCAACGATACGGACGTTCTGCAAAACGCTTACGGTTACGGCCTCTTCACCGGCGGTTTGGGCCTGCACGGCGGCGGCGAAAAACTCGGTTGCTCCGTCGTTCCGATTTCCGGCGGGAACACCGAACGTCAACTGATGCTGATGCGCGACTTTGGCGCCACGGTCGTCTCTTGCACGCCGAGTTATTTCCTTCACCTGATCGACCACGCGAAAAAAATCGGCTTCGACTGGAAAGAAACGAAAATGCGCGCCGGGTTCTTCGGCGCCGAGCCTTGGACGGAGGAAATGCGCCGCTCCATCGAGGCGGAAACCGGTATTAAGGCTTACGACATTTACGGTTTGACCGAAATTTCAGGCCCCGGCGTCGGTTGCGAATGCGCTTGCCAAGCGGGCGTTCACATCTTCGAAGACAACTTCTACCCGGAAATCGTCGACACGGAAACGCTCGAACCGCTTCCGGACGGCGAAATTGGCGAACTCGTCTTCACGACGCTCTGCAAACGCGGAACGCCGCTCATTCGTTACCGAACTCGCGACATTACGTCGATCGTCGTCGAGCAATGCGCTTGCGGTCGCACGATTCGCCGCATCAGCCGTATTTCGCACCGCTCCGACGACATGATGATCATCCGCGGCGTCAACGTCTTCCCGGGTCAAATCGAAGCGTCGCTTTTGGCGGTCGACCCGACGTTGATCCACTATCAAATTGTTCTTTCGAAGAACGCGACCGGGCTCGACGTCATCGAAACCCGCGTCGAATTGAGCGCCGAAAAGTTCGCGGAACTCGCCGACAACGTCGCCGCCGTCGACGCGTTCAAGCGCGCCATCGGCGAAAAGATGCAACGCACCATCGGCATTAACGTTAAGATCACGTTCGTCGAACCGAACTCGCTCCCGCGCAGCGAAGGGAAACTGAACCGCGTCGTCGACAACCGCAATAAATAAGCGGATTTAACGAAACGGACGCAAGCGCGAAACGAACGGAGCTTCGTCGACGGTTCAAACGTTGGACGGCGCGTCGCCCGGCGATTTTGCGCGCTTGCGACGCGGCGTCAAATGGCGAAAACGGAAAAAACGTCGAAACCGAACCCTTGCAAGGAAACGGTTTCGACGTTTTCGCGTTTCCGACGGCGACTTGCGACGTTAAGCGTCGACGTTTGCGCCGTCGTTCTGCCGCGCCGTCGAGTTTTTTTGCGCTTTGGAACCGTCGAACGCAACGCTTAAAATATAAAAACGTCGAAACCGAACTCCCGTCAAGGAAACGGTTTCGACGTTTTCGCGTTTCTTGGCGGCGACTTGTAACGTTAGCCGCCGGTTTTAAGGGGTCGACGCGGCGTCGCGTCTTTTTTACTTCTTGACGAATCCCGGAATCGGGCGCGGGTCGACGCTCGGGCCGTCGACGGTAAGAACGCCTTTCGCGTCGACGAACATACGGTCGATAAAGAGTTTGCGATCGTGCCCTTCGGTGCGCGCGTGGTAGACGTAGTACATTTCGGAGCGGTCGGGCGAGAAGAAGACGTTGCCGTGTCCGGTTCCGCGAACGATTCCGCCTTTATCGGAGTTTTTCTCTAAAATCGGGTTGTTCGCCGCTTTAGTATACGGCCCGAGCGGCGAATCGGCGGTCGCGTACCCGACGGCGTACCAGTCGCCGCCGAAGAAATTGGCGGAGTACGTAACGTAGTACTTGCCGTTTAACTTAAACAACGCCGAGCCTTCCGTCCAGCGGCGGTTGACTTCGCCGGACGCGACGGAGCGGCTTTCCCATTCGGCTTGCGCGTCGTCGAGTTTAACCGGCGGACGGAGCAGAACGACCGGAGAGCCGTCGACGTTTTTGAAGTCTTTCGTCAGTTTGACGCCGTAAACCCAGCTTTCCTCGATTTCCTTGAACTTCCCTTCGGCGCGGACTTTAGCGGCCAGTTCGCTCTCGACGGCGTGTTGGTAGCAGCAGCGCGAATAGGTCAAATACGGCGTTCCGTCGTCGTCGATAAAGAGGTTCGCGTCGATGATCGGATAGCCGGGGTCGAAGATCGGCTCGTCTTTCAGGAGCTTAAACGGCCCGCGCGGCGAGTCGGCGACGGCGACGCCGATATTGAATTTTTCGGCGGTCGTCCAAGGGAAGTCGGCGTTTTGCGCGCTGAAAAAGAGGTAGAATTTGCCGTCGATTTCGTACCCTTCCGGCGCCCAAAACGCGTCGCGGGCCCAGGTTCCGGTCGCGTCGAACGCGACGCCTTCGTCCTTCCACTCGACGAAGTCGACGGTCGAACGGACTTCGTACCCGCGAACGTCGCCGCGTTCGGAAGTGTAGTAAAGCCAATACTTGCCGTCGAATTTAACGACTTCGCCGGTCGGCTTGCGCAGGACGGACGGGTCGGCCGCGACGCCGTTCGGATTGCGGTATTTCAGCGGTTGGCCCGCCGAATCGAGCGCGAAAACGGGCGCTCCGGTCGCGCCGAGAACGAGCGCTCCGAGCGCGCCGCCGACGATTTGGCGATGAAAATCTCTTCGGTTCATAACGTCTTTTCCCTTCTAATAATAGCGAGCGCGCCGAGCGTTCGACCCGACGCGCGAAGTTTCGTTTTATCGTAAAGGAAACGGCGCGAAAAATCAAGCGCTTTCCGCGTTTTTTGCGCGATTTTTTCCCGAAAACATCAAACGACGCGGCGCAAATACGGGATTTTCTTGACGACGGCGGTTGTTGCGTTAGATAGAAAGTAAACCGCGACGATCATTGTAAACATTGAAACGAGCGGACGATCCGGCGAAATAAATTTGCGACACAGCGCCCCAAAGACCCCTAGGTAAAAAATATGGAGTAAGTAGGTTCCGAAACTAAGCGAGGCTAAATAAGGAATAAAACGAGCGCATTTTAACGTAGGATTCGTTTTCCAAGATACGGCGAATACATAAAACGAGAGCGCTTGAGCGCATACAAAGGGCGAGAAGTTTTCCAAGAAAAATTGTCGACCGGTTAAGGCGTAAACAACGACGACGCCGAGCGTCGAAAGAATATAACCTATAAATCCAATATAGGGCAGACAGGCTTTGGGAGATTGGTTAATCGTTTCGCCCAACAGTCGCCCTAAGAGAAAATAGGGGATATAGGCGACAAATTTGAATAAAATCGGTAGATTGGAAGGCCGTTCCAAAAATAGGCAAACCGTCGCGTTGAAACTGATAAGAAAAAGCGTCAAAACGCTTACCCAAGTTAAATACTTAGCGCTAAACGCTTGAAACCAAACGCTTAATAACGGCGCGATTAAGTATAGCCCGATCAACATATAAAGGTACCAAAGATGGTAACCTCCGGGCGGCATACCCGTTTGAAGCCATTCGCCAATGGAAACGTCTAACGTTTTAAGAATATAGGGCTTGCGAACGAGTGCAAACAAAAAGTAGAATATTGTCCAAAAAATTAACGGTATAAGCGCGACAAAACAGCGTTTTTTGTAAAAAGTCGGAATTTCGTTTGTTGCATACGTTTTTCGCAGCAGAAAATAGCCCCTAATCATTACAAAAAGCGGAACGGCCATACGAGTCGCCGACGTAATTGTCAACGCGATGCTCCACGGGAAGGAAAATTTAGGCAGACTTACGAGAACTCCGCCGGTGATATGCAACGTTACTACCGCGAAACAAGCGGCGCAACGGATAAAGTCGAACTCTAAAACGCGGAAATAACCGTTAGTATTTCTTTGTTCCTTAATTTGCGTCATAGCGTTATTTTCCTTGTAGCCGGAAAGTTGCCTAAATGCGATACGAAAGTCGTGTAAAATTTTATATTAATATAATCGGAGAAGTTGCGACGTCAAGAGCAAAGACGAACGGCGCGATCGAGGCGCTTGCGAAAAATAAACGATAACGTCGTATTGGGGCGAAAACGTCAAACGACGCGGCGCAAATACGGGATTTTCTTGACGACGAACGTCGCCGACGCGGCTAAAACGAACGTCGCGGCGACGTAGGCGGCGAACGTCGCGAACGGACGTTCCGGCGTCGGGGCGAAGTCGACGCGAGGAGGAAACGCGCCGCGTCGTAACAGCAGAGATGAACCAAGTAAACGCCGAAACTCAACGACGATAGTAAAGCAAGCGTTTTCGGAAGTTTAAGAATCGGGTTCGAACGCCAAGAAAGCGCGAAAACGTAAAACGATAACGATTGTAGGAAAACCAACGGCGTCGACGCGCCGCCGACCGAATTGGCGTAAAAAAAGTTCGGGTCGGGGGCGCCCAAAGCAAGCTGCGTCCTAAACGCGGCGAACGTCGAAACGAGGAAAACGCCGAACGACGCCGACGTCAAAAAAGGACGCGACGAAGCAAGCGCAAAGTCGCCTAAAATCTTGCCCCAAAGGAAATAAGGAGGATAATAAACGAACGCGATAAAAATCGTCGGAGGCCAGCGACGACCGTCGAGACAAAGCGTCGCCGCCGACGCCGCGTCGACGACAAGCGTTAAAATCGCCGCCGCGACAACGGCGCCGCGTCGCGAAAACGGGTCGAACCAAATCGCGACCAACGACGGCGCGGCGTACAAACAGACGAGCATATAAAGATACCAAAGACGATAGCCGCAACCGTGTCCGTTGCGCAACGTCGCG
>JAZQAP010000401.1:0-17177 GCA_045545275.1 Thermoguttaceae bacterium
GACGCATGAGCGTCCATTCGCGTCGCCCCGACTCCGAGTTCAACGCGCCCGCGCCGACGCCGGAGCTGTTCGACGTCCCGTCCGGTCAAACGATCGGCTTTTACCAGCGCCGCGTTCTCGAACTTTTGCGCGCCGCGCCGAACGCCGAGCAAGCGAAAGTCGACGCCGCGTTGAAAACGATCTTTCGCTTGCTCGCCGACGCCGACGTTTCCTACGAGGGCGCCGGGATTTATCTAAGTCAATATGCGTCGCGACTTTCCCAAGACGAAGCGAAACAACTTCTCGAAGAAGAGGAAGCGAAAGCGGTTCCCGATTCGCGCCTCGTCGCGGCCCTCGAACCGCGCGCTTTCGGCGGAACCGGATCGCGTCGAAACGCCGCTCAAACGCCGCCCCCGGCGCCGCGGAACGCCGAGCCTCCGCTCGACGAAAGCCTTTTCGACGTCCCGGACGGCGAAACGACCGAATTTTATTACAAGCGTTCGCTCGCGCTTCGGGAACATTACCAAGCCAGAACGCGCTCGGCGGGCTCGCTTTACGCCTCCCCCGGAACGGAGGAAGCGCGCCGCTTTTTCAACGCGTTAACGTCGCTCGATAAAAGACTTGCCGACGATTCGTCCCTTTCGTTCCCGGAACGTCGCCGTCGTTTCGACGCCTACGTCGACGCGCTGACGAACGCCCGGAAACTCGACGAACTCCGTTCGCTTCTCGACGAGGAAAAAGCGACCGGCGCCGCGACGACGTCGGAATTTGCCGCCGCTCGCGTCGACGCGGTCGAAGACGCGATTTACGCGGTTCGATTTTATCAAATTCTCGCCGACGTCCGCCAACTCCAAACGTCGTCCGACGAGACCTATCCCCCCGCCTCTCCGACGCTAACGCCGGAACTCGAAACGGCGTTGCGAACGCTCGAAACGGATATTCTCGCGAAAGCGACCGCCGGGAAAAAACGCGCGCTCGCCGGTTGGTCGCGCCCGCCGTTCAACAACTCGGGCCTTTCGAACCGTTGGGCCGGATACGCGGTCGGTTTCGCCCACTCGCTCGACTGGATTTCGCCGGACGAAGCGAAATCGTTCCGTAAAGAGCTTTACGCCGTCCTCTCGTCGCTCGACGCGCCGGAAGATCGCGAAGTCGCGGAGCGTTTGCAACGTCAAATTCGCGTCGACGACCTCCCCGGCGCCGAATTTCCCGTCGAAGGCGTTCTCGCCGACGGCGCGGAGATCGACTGGGCGTCGTATCGCGGCAAAGTCGTTTATTTCGCGGTTTACAATTCCGCGTTTTTAACGAGCGAAAAAGCGTTCCAAGACCACGCGCGCTTTTGTAACGCGAAACGCTTCGCGCAACTTCGCGACCAATACGCCGACGCCGGGTTCGCGATTCTCCTTTACGACCTCGCGACGGAACCGCCGAAACCCGGAACGGCGCCGAACGTTTTCGGAGTCGAGCCGAGCGGCGTTTTATCGCGCGCTTTGACCCGCGGCGCGAAAAAAGATTACGCCGATTTGAGCGAACTTTATCTTTCGCTGTCGTTCACCGACGCGGGGTTTATCGTCGACGTCGACGGCAAAGTTCTCGACGTTCGCGCGAGGCCGCTCGACCATCGAACGCCGAACAAACTCGAAACGCTTCTTCAAGAGCGGTTCCCGAACGTCGACGGCGCTTCGCAAAAGTAAGCGCGACCGTTCGCGGAAACGAAGCGCGCGATTTCTCGGAGTTTGAAGAAACCGCGTCGCGACGCAAGTCCAAGCACAAGAAAATAAGGGCGACCGTCCGTCGACGCTCGCCCCATTCGTCGCGCCGCTCTTCGCAAGCGGCGCTTTTTCGTTTTCTCGTTTTTTCGCCGAACGCGACGATTAAAGATCGTCGTCGGAGTCTTCGTCGAACACGTCTTCGTCGGCGTTGAAGTCGTCGAAATCGTCGTCCGACGCAAAATCGGCGGCGTTCGCGTCGTCGGCGCCGTCCTCTTCCTCCGGATAATCCTCGTCGTCGATCGCTTCGTTAAACTCGTCGTCCGGCAGGACTTCGAAGTCTTCGTCGAAATCGTCGTCAAAATCGTCCGCGTCCAAATCGTCGTCGAAATCGTCGTAAAGCGCGTCGGCGTCGGAGTAGTCGAAGTCGCCGGGATTCCAATATTCCGAAACGAACCCGTCGCGAAAATCGGCGTCCAAATCGCGGCGCTCGTCGTCAAAACGCGCTTCGGCGGACGGTTCGGCGTCCTGTCTCGTTTCTTCGGAGCGAAAATCGTTCATTGATTCTAACCTCGTTAATAACGTTGCGCGTCGATAATACTTATTCGAACCGTTTGTTTCGTTTTCGGTCGTTTTTCTCTTCTAAATTTGCGCGCCTCGTCGGCGTCGGGAACCGTCCGACGCTTAAAAACGACGCGAACCGAAGGGCGGTTTCGTATTATAGCGCCGCTTCGACGTTTCGAAAAGGGGGGACGACCGCGCCGACGCCCCGCGTTAAAATAAAATAATCGGAAAAATTTCCCGCAAAAGTTAGAATTTTTTCAAAAATCGCTTTTTTCCGTCGATTTCCGCTTTTTCGACGTTCGTTCGTCCCTTCCGTTTTCGCTTTTTCGGAAGCGCGGGCCGTTCTCGTTCCTCGTCGCGCAAAAAAACCGAACGAAATCCCGCTCCTTTCCCGCCCGGGGCGCTAGGCGAAATCGCAAATTTGAACTAAAATAGGAAGACGGCGGTCTCGACCGTTCGAGCGGCGCGCCTTTCGAAGCGTCGCGGTCGAAAAAACCGCCCTAAGGTTGCGACGGCGAACGTCGAAAATTAGGCAAATTAGGTAAAAAAGAGGGAATACGGTGTTTCGAACTAAAACTTGCGGGGAATTGCGCGGCGCGAACGTCGGCGAAACGGTCGTTTTGAGCGGTTGGGTCGACTCGGCGCGCGACCACAGCGGCGTTTTCTTTGTCAACCTTCGCGACCGTTACGGCAAAACGCAAACGGTCTTCGACGCGGCGGCGGACGCGGCGCTCTTCGAATCGGTCAAGACGCTGCGCAACGAAGACGTCGTCCAAATTACCGGCGAAGTGATCGCGCGCCCGGACGGTCTCGTCAACCCGGAAATGGCGACCGGCGAAATCGAAGTCAAAGCGCAAAAGCTCGTCGTCTTGAACCGCTCCGAAGTCGTTCCGTTCCTCCCGAGCGCCCCGGAAGTCCCGGCGGACGAACTGCGCCTCAAGTACCGCTATCTCGACCTGCGCCGCGCCGAAATGCAACGCGTCCTCGCGTTGCGCCACCGAATCGTCAAAACGATGCGCGACTTCTTCGACGAAAACGATTTCCTCGAAGTCGAAACGCCGATTCTCGGCAAAAGCACGCCGGAAGGCGCCCGCGACTACCTCGTTCCGAGCCGCGTTTCGCAAGGTTCGTTCTACGCGCTCCCGCAGTCGCCGCAACTTTACAAACAACTGCTGATGATCGCCGGTTACGACCGTTACGTCCAAGTCGCCCGCTGCTTCCGCGACGAAGACCTCCGCGCCGACCGCCAACCGGAATTCACCCAGCTCGACATTGAAATGTCCTTCATCGAAATGGAGGATATGATCGGCCTCCTCGACTCCCTCGTCGCGCGCTTGATGAAGGAAATTAAGGGCGTCGACATTCCGCTCCCGCTCCCGCGCATCTCTTACGACGAAGCGATGGAGCGTTTCGGGCACGACGCGCCGGACTTGCGCTTCGGAATGGAGTTGAAAGACGTTACGGAAATCGCGAAAACGGTCGACTTCAAAGTCTTCCGTTCGGTCGCCGAGTCGGGCGGGCGCGTTCGCGGGATCAACGTCAAAAACGCCGCCGACCAATTCAGCCGCCGCGACATCGACGGTCTCACCACTTGGACGGCGGAGCAATTCGGCGCCAAGGGTATCGTTTGGTTCAAGGTCGACGCCGACGGCAAACTGACCGGAACGAGCGCGAAAAACTTCTCGGCGGAAGCCCTCGAAGCGATCGGCGCCAAGCTCGAAGCGGAACCGAACGACTTGCTCCTCTTCAGTTGCGGCGACTTCACGCTCACCTGCCGCGTTTTGAACGGTTTGCGTCGTCGTTTGGCCGCGCAACTCAAACTCTACGACCCGGAAGAAATGAACTTCTGCTGGGTCGTCAACTTCCCGATGTTCGACTGGGACGAAGAGGAAAACCGCTGGGTCGCGACGCACCACCCGTTCACCGCGCCGCTCGTCGAAGACCTCCCGAAACTCGACGGCGACGACGACGCGATTCGCTCGATTCGCGCCCAAGCCTACGACCTCGTCCTCAACGGTTACGAAGCGGGGGGCGGCACCATCCGCATTCACGACCCGGCGATTCAAAACAAGGTCTTCGGCCTCCTCGGGATGACTCGCGAAACGGCGAAAGAGCAATTCGGCTTCTTGGTCGACGCGCTCCAATTCGGCGCTCCGCCGCACGGCGGTCTCGCGCTCGGCCTCGACCGCGTCGTCATGTTGTTCGCCGGCGTCGACAACATTCGCGACTGCATCGCGTTCCCGAAAACGGCGAAAGCGTCCGACCTCATGACGGGCGCCCCGTCGGAAGTCGCGCCGAAACAGCTCGCCGAACTCGCGATCAAGTCGACCGTCGAGCCGAAAACCGACGAAAAAGCCGACGCTTAATCCGGCGCCGCTTTCCCGTTAAGCCGCTCTCGCTCCGACGCCGACGTTTTTTCGCCGTCGGAGCGGGCGGCTTTCCCCGTATAAAAACTTTTCCCGCAAACTTTACGTTCGTCGACGCGACGAAAGGAAACCAACGCAATGCAAACCGAATACGACAAAATTCAAGAGGCGGTCGCGGCGATTCGCGCCCGTTGGTCGAAAGAGGCGGAAGTCGGAATCGTCTTGGGCACCGGACTCGGCGGCCTCGCCGACGCGATCGTTCCGGACGTCGTTATTCCTTACGAAGAACTGCCGCACTTCCCGCGTTCGACGGTCGAGACGCACGCCGGGAAGCTGATTCTCGGAACGCTCGAAGGGAAAACGGTCGTCGCGATGCAGGGTCGCTTCCACTTTTACGAAGGTTACTCGGCGCAGCAAATCGTTTTCCCGATTCGCGTTATGAAGGCGCTCGGCGCGTCGCTTCTCGTCGTTTCGAACGCTTGCGGCGGCTTGAACCCGCAATTCAAACGCGGCGACGTTATGTTGATCGAAGACCATATCAACCTTCTCGGTTGCAACCCGCTGATCGGCCCGAACGACGACCGCATCGGCCCGCGTTTCCCGGACATGTGCGAACCGTATTCGCAAGAGCTGATCGAAAAAGCGCGCCAAGTCGCCGTCGAAAACGGCGTTCTCGTTCAAAAGGGCGTTTACGTCGCGGTCGCCGGGCCGAACCTCGAAACCCGCGCCGAGTACCGTTTCCTTCGCGGAATCGGGGCGGACGTCGTCGGAATGTCGACCGTTCCGGAGGTTATCGCCGCCGTTCATTGCGGAATGCGCGTTCTCGGCCTCTCGATTATCACCGATATGGGCCTGGCCGACGCGCTCGAACCGGCGAATATCGCGGAAATTATCGCGACCGCGGGGAGCGCCGAACCGAAAATGAACGCGATCATTCGCGGCGTGTTGCGCTCCCTTTAATCGCCGTCGCCGTTGAAAACGCTCGAACGCGTCTTCCGCGTTTTCTTCCCTTTCGCTTAAAACTTATCGGAACGTTCTCCCGGCGCCGACCGTCGAGCGTTCCGCTTAACCTATTAACGTTAAAGAGTTTATCGATATGTCGAACGATACCCCGCTCGCCGACGGCGCTCCGTCGCAAGGCGCGAATTTCCCGCAAAACGAAGAGGCGCTCGTCCGCCGTTGGCGCGAACTCGGCGTCTACCAAGAATCGCTCAAACGCCGCCGCGCGTCGAACAAAGGCGCTTTCGTCTTTTACGAAGGTCCGCCGACCGCCAACGGCGTTCCGCACCCGGGCCACTGCTTAACTCGCGCCATCAAAGACCTTTATCCGCGTTACAAAACGATGAAGGGCTATCTTTGCGAACGCAAGGCCGGTTGGGACACGCACGGTCTTCCGGTCGAAGTCGAAGTCGGCAAAGAGCTGGTCGCGGCGGGTCTCATCGCGGAAAACTCGAAAGAGGAAATCGAAAAGTTCGGCCTCGAACCGTTCGTTCACCGTTGCATTGAAAACGTCTTCCGCTACACGTCGCAATGGGAAGAGCTGACCGAGCGCATCGGTTTTTGGGTCGACCTGAAAAACGCTTACGTTACCTACCATAAGTCGTTCGTTGAAAGCGTTTGGTTCGCGCTGAAGAACTTCTTCGACCGCGGCTTGCTCTACCAAGGGCACAAAATTGTTTGGTGGTGGGCGCAGGGCGGCACCGCGCTTTCGTCCGGCGAAGTCGGCCAAGGTTACCGCGAAGTCGGCGATCCGAGCGTTTTCGTTCGCTTCCCGCTCCTGAACGACGGTTCGGACGAGCGTTTCGCGAACGTCGACCTCCTCGTTTGGACGACGACGCCTTGGACGCTCCCGAGCAACCAATTCGCGGCGGTTCACCCCGACCTCGAATACTCGGTCGTTCAAATGAAGACGGCCGAGGGCGAAGCGGACGGGAACCCGGTCGTTCTCGCGTCGGCGCTCGTCGAAACGGTCGCGGCGAAGGCGAAGCGGACGGCGGAAGTCCTCTTCACCGTCGGCGGCAAAGACTTGCTCGGCAAGCGTTACGTCCCGCCGTTCGACTATTATTACAAAACGCTCGGCGACAAAAAGGGCGCCCTCAAAGACGGCGGCGAAGACTACCTCGCTTGGCGCGTTTGCCCGGCGCTCTTCGTTACGACCGATTCCGGAACCGGCCTCGTTCACGAAGCCCCGGCGTTCGGCGAAGTCGACTACGATCTTCTCGTCGAGCAAAAGGCGCGCTTCGTCGACGGTCAAGGCCCGGACTTGATCTGCGCCGTCGCCGCCAACGGGAAATTCACCGACGCGGCGCCCGATTACGAAGGTCGCTGGGTCAAGGAATGCGACAAGGATATTTCGCGCAACCTCAAAGAACGCGGGATTTTGTTCCACCTCGAACAATATCTGCACGATTATCCGTTCTGCTGGCGCGCGCCGAACGATCCGCTTATCCAATACCCGCGCAAGAGTTGGTTCGACAAAACGACGAAGTTCGTCGACAAAATGCTCGCGAACAACGCCGAAATCAACTGGCTCCCGGAACACATCAAAGACGGTCGCTTCGGCAACTTCCTCGCGACGAACGTCGACTGGGCGCTTTCCCGCGAGCGTTTCTGGGGAACGCCGCTTCCGGTTTGGGTTTGCGAAGAAACCGGCTACCAAGAAGCGATCGGCTCTTACGACGAACTTCTCGCGAAGCCGGGCGTCGCCGGAACCGACGTTTGGGCCGCCGCTCGCGACAAAGCTAAAGCCGAAAAAGGCGACGCTTGGAGCGAAAAAGACGACGAGCTTTGGGAACACCTCAAAGTTCACAAGCCGTATATCGACGCGGTCGTTTACGACTCGCCGAAGGCGCCGGGCGCGAAGATGCGTCGCGTTCCGGAAGTCATCGACTGCTGGTTCGACTCCGGCGCGATGCCGTTCGCGCAGCTCGGCTATCCGCACAAGGAAGGCTCTAAAGAGTTGTTCGAAGCGAACTTCCCGGCGGACTTCATCAGCGAAGCGATCGACCAAACGCGCGGCTGGTTCTATTCGCAACTCGCGATTTCGACGCTCCTCTTCGGCGACGAAGCGTCGGGGAATCCGACGAAAGCGTTCCCGCACCCGTTCAAAAACTGCATCGTTCTCGGACTGATGCTCGCCGAATGGTACGAGAACAACGCCGACAAGAACGACATTCGCTTGACCGAAAAAGAAGCGCTCGAAGCGTTCGGCAAGGGCAAGTTCGCCAAGCGCGTCGGGAAGATGTCGAAGTCGCTCAAGAACTACCGTCTGCCGAAAGAAATCTTCGACAAATACGGCGCCGACGCGCTCCGTTGGTACTTCTTCGCGAACCAAGCGCCTTGGAACTCCATCGTTTACAGCGAAAACTCGATCAAAGACTCGATGCCGGAGTTCATCATTCGCCTTTGGAACGTCGTTTCGTTCTTCAACGTTTACCAAAAGATCGACGGTTTCGCGCCGGAGAAAGAAATCGACCTCGCCGCCGCGAAGGCCGCCGGTTCGAACCTGACGCCGGAAATCCTCGCGACCGCCGCGTCGTACCGCCCGATTTCGGAGCGCGCCGAACTCGACCGCTGGATTTTGAGCGAACTCAACGCGACCGTTAAAGCCGTCGACGAGCGAATGGACGCTTACGACCACTTCGCGGCTTGCGGGCAAATTTCGGCGTTCGTCGACTCCCTCTCGAACTGGTACGTTCGCCGCAGTCGCGACCGTTTCTGGTCGGGCGAAGAGTCGACGACGAAAGCGGACGCTTACTGGACGCTTTACGAATCGCTCTTGACGCTCTCGAAGTTGATCGCGCCGTTCGTTCCGTTCCTCGCCGAGCGGATTTGGCTCCAACTGACCGAAAACTTCGGCGACGCCGCCCTTTGCAGCGTTCACCTTTGCGATTACCCGGTCGCCGACGAAGCCGCGATCGACGAAGCGCTCTCGAAGCGAATGGCGCAAGTTCGCGAAATCGTTTCGCTCGGTCGCAACGCGCGAATGGCGTCGAAACTGAAGGTGCGTCATCCGCTCTCCGGCGTCGAAATCGTTCTCGGAGACGCCGCCGACGTCGCCGCGGTTTCGCCTTACGTCGCGCTGATCGAAGAAGAGCTGAACGTCAAGTCGGCGAACTTCATCGAACGCGCCGACCAATACGTTTCTTACGCGGTCGTCCCGGACTTTAAGAAACTCGGCCCGAAACTCGGCAAGCTCCTTCCGAGCGTCAAGAAAGCGCTCGGCGGAATCGACGGAGCCGCCGCGAACGCCGAACTCGCCGCGTCCGGAACGCTCAAACTGACGCTCGACTCCGGCGAAACGGTCGAACTGACGACCGAAGAAGTCCAAGTTCGCCTCCAAGCGAAAGACGGATTCGCCGCCGCGCAAAGCGCTTCCTGCGTCGTCGTCCTCGCGACCGAGTTGACGCCGGAGCTGATCGTCGAAGGGCGCGCCCGCGAACTCGTCCGCGCGATTCAAGACCGCCGCAAGGAGCTGAACTGCGATTACGTCGACCGCGTCGTCGTCGGGCTCGTTTCCGACGCCGACGAAGTTCGCGTCGCCGCCGAAACGAAAGCCGATTACGTCAAGGGCGAAACCCTTTGCGTCGACCTCCGTTTCGAAGCGCTCGACGGCGTCGAACCGACCGAAGTCAAGGTCGACGGCGCGACGGTCGCCGTTTACGTCGCGATCGCGCGCTAAACGATCGCGCTCGAACGCCGATTCCCGAACCGCGCCGTCCGAGTTTTCCCGGTCGGCGCGGCTCGGCGAACGTTCGTTTCCCTTCGTATTCCTTTTTTTTTTCCGTTTTAACCACCGTCGTCAACTTCTAAAAAGGGCGTTTTCCGATGGCAGAAAAACTTCCGATCGCGGTCTTGATTTCCGGAACGGGCCGCACCTTGAAAAACCTGATCGATCGAGTCGAAGCGGGCGAGCTCGACGTCGATATTCGCCTCGTCGTTTCCAGTTCGGAGCGCGC
This sequence comes from Thermoguttaceae bacterium, assembly GCA_045545275.1. Taxonomy (GTDB): domain Bacteria; phylum Planctomycetota; class Planctomycetia; order Pirellulales; family Thermoguttaceae; genus RUG369. The sequence goes on from JAZQAP010000401.1 coordinate 9,574, forward strand.
GAAAGGGCTCCAATTCGCCGAGCAAAACAACATTCCGATCGCGATCGTCAAAAGTTCGGAATTCCAAACGACGCAGGAATTTAGCGACGTCGTTTTCGCCGCTTGCCGCGACGCGAAAGTCAAATACGTCGCGATGTGCGGCTATTTGAAACTTCTCGCGATTCCGGACGATTTTACGAATCGCGTCCTGAACATTCACCCGTCGTTGATTCCGTCTTTCTGCGGCGAGAACTATTACGGTCGACGCGTTCACGACGCGGCGCTCCGTCGCGGCGTCAAAGTCAGCGGCGCGACCGTTCACTTCGTCGACAACGAATACGACCACGGCCCGATTATCCTGCAAAAGACCGTTCCGGTCTTCGACGACGACACCGTCGACACGTTAAGCGACCGCGTTCTTCTCGACGCCGAGTTCGTCGCCTATCCGGAAGCGCTCCAACTCCTCGCCGAAAATCGCGTCGAGTTTGTCGAAGAACGCGACTCGTTCCGCGTTCGGATTCTTCCGCCGGCGAACCAAAAGCAAAACCTCGCCGACGACGACTTTTAAACCTTATCGTCGCGACGTTTAAAACGCTAACGTTTCAACCGTTTCGACGCGTCTTTTCGATTGCGTCGGAGCGGTTTTCCTCCGTTCGTCCCGTTCGACGCCGCGCTCGCCGACGAAGCGCCGTCGACCTTATTAACCGAAAGTTTAACGAATGCCGTCTTTACCGTTACTTTTAACCGGCCTTTTTTTCGTCGCGATTCTCGCTATCGCGGCTTGGGGTATGAAAAAAACGCAAAACGTGAACGACTTTCTCCTCGGAGGCGGCGTTCTCGGCCCTTGGATTCTCGCGATTTCTTACGGCGCGGCGTATTTTAGCGCGGTCGTTTTCATCGGTTTCGCCGGGCAATACGGTTGGTTGAGTTCGTACAAAGCGCTTTGGGTCGGCGTCGCGAACGCGATTTTCGGCGGCTTGGTCGCTTGGCTCGTTTTGGGACGCCGCACGCGAGCGATGACGCGGCGGCTGAACGCGTCGACGACGCCGGAATTTTTCGCGACGCGTTACGGTTCGAACGGAATGAAAATCGCCGGAGCGGTTATTATTTTCCTCTTCATGCTTCCTTACTCCGCGTCGGTTTTCGCCGGGTTGACGTATCTTTTCACCGAAGTTTTCGGGATTTCGCTCGTTGCCGCGCTGACTTCGGTCGTCGTCGTTACGGGGCTTTACATCGTTTTCGGCGGTTACAAAGCGGCGGCGCGCATCGATTTCCTGCAAGGGATTATTATGTTCGTCGGCGCGACGGCGATGGTTTGGTTCGTCGCGAACCACTTCGCGAAGGAGTTCGGCGGATACGGCGCGGCGTTCGCGAAGGCGTCGGAGCTTTACCGGCTTCGCCTCGAAGGCGCGGCGGGCGAACTCCAAGTCGCGCCGGTCGACCCGATTTCGCCGTTGCTCTTTTGGTCGGTCGTCTTCATGACGTCGATCGCGCCTTGGGGGCTGCCGCAAATGGTTCACAAGTATTACGCGATTAAAGACGAGAGCCAAATCGTTAAGGGCGCGGTCGTTTGTTTCGTTTTCGCGATGTTGGTCGGTTGCGCCGCTTACCTAACCGGCGCGTTTTCGCATCTGTTGCCGGCGGACGTTTTGGCGAAAACGTTGAACGACGCGGGCCAAGTCGACCCGAACAAACTTGTTCCGACGATGTTGGTCGAATGCTTGCCGCAATGGTTCTTGGCGATCATTTTGCTGTTGGTTCTTTCGGCGTCGATGTCGACGCTCTGTTCGTTGGCGTTGGTTTCTTCGGCGGCGATCGGAGTCGACCTTGTTAAGGGGTTTATCGCGCCGAACGCTTCGGAAAAAACGCACTTGACGATTTTCCGCGTTTGCTGCGCCGTTTTCGTTATCGTCTCCTATTTTATCGCGCTTTTCAATCCGTCTTGGATCGTCGCGCTCATGTCGTTAAGTTGGGGCGCGGTCGCGGGCGCGTTTTTGGCGCCGTATATGTACGGGCTCTATTGGCGTCGAACGACGAAAGCGGGCGCGATCGCCGGAATGGTCGCCGGTTTGCTCGTCGCGAACGCTCTTTACTGGGGTCTTTTCGTCGTCGAGGGCCCGGGCGCCGCGAAGAAATACTCGCCGCTCGTCGCGACGGTCTCGATGCTCGTTCCGTTTGTCGTCGTCCCGTTGGTCAGTTTAGCGACCAAACCGCTTTCTCCGGAGCGCGTCGCGAAAGCGTTCGGCGACGAAGCCGACTCGACCGACGAAAAAACCGACGCGGTCGCCTAATCGTTCGTTAAATTTTGCGCTTTCGACGCTTCAAACCGTTTCGTCGTCGCCAAGTAAAAACGACAAAATTCGAAAAAAAGCCGAAACTTCTCTTGCGCCGCGGGGGCCAAATAAGGTATACTCCCCGCGACGCTTTTTTTTCGCCGCTCGACGCGTTTAAGTCGCCCGCGACGACGAAAAGCCCCCAAAACGTCGAAAAATTTCGCCCGACGACGCAAGAAAACGCCGTTCGCGGCAACAAAAAAGCGAGGCGCGACGCGTTGCGAGCGTCCGCTTTCCGACCTCCCTAAAATCGCCCTAAATCGGCCAACTTGAACGCAAAGGACGTCGAATGACTACAATTTACGCCGGGAAAAAATTTCGATTGGCGTCGTTATTTTTAACCCTTTCGCTAACGCTCGCCGTCTGCGGCTTCGCGGCGACTCCGTCGAACGAACCGACCGCGCCCCTCGAACCGACCGCTCGCGACCGTTCGATCTCGATTAACTTCACGCGGCTCCTCGAAATCCGCCACGTTTCCAAAAAGAAGATCGACGTCGGCGTCGCCGAACGCGGTTTCGAACTCTTTTTGAAAGCGGTCGACCCGACCAAAATTTACCTGACGCGCCAAGACGTCGCCGAGTTTGAGGCGCAATACGCCGAAACTTGCGCCCTCGACGCGAAAAAAGGGAAGCTCGACGCCGCGTTCGCCGTTTACAACCGTTTCCTGCAACGCGTCGACGAACGGGTCGCCCTCGCGCAAAAAATGCTCGACGAAAACAACTTCGATTTCACCGTCGACGAAGAGTTCGTTCGCGAGCCGGAACTCCTCGACTACTCCGCGAACGACGCCGAAATCGCCGACCGGATGCGTCGCCGCGTTAAGTTCGAACTCCTCGCGCTCGAAGCGGAAAAACGCGACGAAGACAAGGAAAAAGTCAAAAACGACGAAACCCCAAAAGCCGAAGAAACGACCGCGCAAATCGTTCCGGGACGCGACGAAACCCCGGTCGCCAAGCTCAAGCGTCGTTATTCGACCCTCCAAAAGCGCTTCCGCCAAACGTCGAACGACGACCTCCTCGAAATTTACCTCACCGCGATCGCGAACGCTTACGACCCGCACACGACCTTCATGTCGCCGAAATCTTACGAAAACTTCATGATTCAAATCGGCCTCAACCTCGAAGGCATCGGCGCGACGCTCCAATGGGACGACGGGTACACGATCGTTAAACGCATCGTCAAAGGAAGCCCGGCCGAAAAACAGGGCGAATTGAAAATCGAAGATAAAATCATCGGCGTCGGTCAAGGCGTCGACGGCGAAATCGAAGACGTCGTCGACATGAAGTTAACCGACGTCGTCGACAAAATCCGCGGCAAGGGCGGCACGACCGTTCGTTTGGAAGTCGTCTCGGAAGACGGCAAACGCAAGATCATCTCGATCGTTCGCGAAAAAGTCGACCTCGAAGACTCCGCCGCGCAAAGCGCCGTCTTCGTCGTTTATCAAAAAGCCGACGGAACGGTCGAACTCGTCGACGAAGCGGACGCCGAAACGAAAAAACCGGCGGACGCGGTCGCTCAACTGAAAGTCGGCGTTATCGACCTCCCGAGTTTTTATCTCGACATGAAGGCGAAAAACAGCGGCGGCGCCGGACGCAGCTCCTCGACCGACGTCGAAAAATACCTCGAAGAATTCAACGCGAAAGGCGTCGACGCTTGCGTTCTCGACCTCCGTTACAACGGCGGCGGTTCGCTTCCGGAAGCCGTTTCGCTGACCGGACTCTTCATCGAAACCGGCTCCGTCGTTCAAGTGAAACCGTCCGAGTTCGGCCCCGACCGCGCCCGTTCGTTGAACGACCCCGACCCGAAAGTCGTTTGGAAGAAACCGCTCGTCGTCCTGACGAGCCGCTTGAGCGCGTCCGCGAGCGAAATTTTCGCCGGAGCGATTCGCGATTACGGTCGCGGTCTCGTCGTCGGCGACGAAACGACGCACGGCAAAGGCTCGGTGCAGAGCATGAACGAAATTTCGAGCGTTCTCTTCGGCTCCCTGATGCGCGAAGCTCCGAACCTCGGCGCGATGAAGGTTACGATTCAAGGGTTCTACCTGCCGAGCGGCGTTTCCCCGCAGCTGCAGGGCGTTCCGTCGCACGTCGTTCTTCCGCAGTTCACGAGCGTTCTCGAAGACATTGCGGAATCGGATCTCGACTATCCGCTCTCCTTCCCGAAAATCGAACCGGCGCGCTATCCGAAATTTAACTTGACGTCGCAAAGCGTCGTCGACTCGGTCGCGAAAAAATCGGCCGCCCGCGTCGCCGCGTCGGAAGAATTTGGCGACGAACTCGAAAAAATGGAGCTTTATCGTTCTAGCAAACTTCGCAAATCGCCGCCGCTCAACCGCGAAAAATACTTCGCGGAACTCGATAAACTCGACGCGAGCAAAGAGGAAACGGAGAAAATGGAAGAAATCGTCAACGGCGAGTCCGGCGTCGAACGCGATTACTACCTCGACGAAGTCTTGCGCTTGACCCGCGACTATTGCGAAGCGTTGCAAACGCAAAGCCTCGCGCTCTAACCGTCGTCGGCGCGCCGTTTCCTTAACGGCCCCTTTATAACGGCGAAAAAGACGCCGCGTTCGACCGTTCGAGTCGACGCGGCGTCTTTTTTACGTTTCGCCGTTACTCGACGTCGCGTCGCAACATCCGTCGAACGACGCGAACCGCGAACTCCGTTCGAACCGCGGCGACGTCGAACGCGCTCTCCGTTTTTCCGACGGCGTTGGCGTCGACCGCCTCCGCCAACGAAACGACGCGTTCCCGCAACTCCGGCGGCGCTTCGGTCGACCGATTCCCAACGTTGACGCCGACGCCGACGACGACGAACTCCGCGTTCGGCGACTCGATCAAAATCCCGGCCAGCTTCCGCTCGCCGACGTAAACGTCGTTCGGCGGCTTCACCCAAATTTCGGCGTTCGGCGCAAACTCGCGCGCGGCCGCCGCGACCGCCTCCGCGACCCGAAGCGAAAGTTCCGCGCTCTCCCGCCGAGTCAGCCGAAAATCGCGCCAACGAGCGATCAACGAAAAGGTCAGCGCGCCGTTCCAAGCGGCCCAAACATGCTCGCCGCGTCCGCGCCCCGCCGTCTGACGCTCCGCGCCGATCCAAAACGGCGTTTCGAACGCCGCGTTCGCCGTTCGAATCCAATCTTTCGCCCGATCGTTCGTCGAGCCGACCGTCTCCAGCCAAAGCGCTCCCGCGATTTCCGCTCGACGCGCAATCTCTTCGGCGTTCATCCGTTCGCCTCCTTTCCGACTTTCCCAACGTTTTTTGCTCTTGACGCTTCGCGCCCAATTTGTTATACCCAAACGTCGGTTATTATAGCGCCGCGACGCGAAATTTCCAGCGCTACTCCGCCGGCCCTTTCCTCCGTTTTTCCCTTTTAACGTCGGTTCGTCGCCCCTCGACGCCGCCGACGCGACGATTCGAGACCGAACATGTTTCACGCTTCCCCGACGCGACGCTTGGCCCCAACGCTTTCGACGCTCTTCGAACGCCGACGGACGCCCCGTCGCGTCGCCGCGACGGCGTTCGCGTTTTCGTTTTCGTTCGCCGTCGTCGCGCTTAGCGGAGCGTTTCTCGGCGCCGCCGACTTCGCGAACGCCGCGTTCGGAGCGCCGCCGTTCGACGCGTCAAACCTTCCGAGTTGGGCGCGCCGAACCGCCGAAAACGGCGTTTGGAACGTCGATTTCGACGCCGCCGAAACGCTCGCGACTCCGGAACGCCCGGCGAACGCTCGTTCCGCTTCCGCCCTCGCGTCGTTCCCGCAAGGCGTTTTCAACGGACGTTTTTCCGGCGCGCTCGGCGCGTCGGTCGACTCGTCCCTCGTCGTTCGCGGACAAATTCAACCGCCGGCCGTCTCGCCGACGACCGAAACGCAAATCGGCGAATCGACCGCAAGTTTCGTTATCCCTCCGGCGATGAGCGACGATCCCGTTTTCAAACCGATAACGCCGTCGACGAACGAAGAGGAAACGACGATTCAAAGAGTGTTTAAATATCGCGGCGACGCGTCCGCGTCGTACTTGTTCGTCCCCAAAGGCGACGACGCCGGGCTCGGAATGCACGAGGTCGAAGGACGACTTCTCTTCGCGTTCCCTTGGGAAACGATGCGCGAACGCACCTGTTTAAACAACGGTTATTTCCTTTTGACGCCGAGTTTTAAGTACAACCATTGGTCGCAGTCGAACGTTCCGAGCGCGCCGTTCGAAATGCCCGATTCGACCTTCGACGCCGGTCTCACCACCCTCCTTACGACGCAACTGCGCGACTTGGAAGTGAAAGTCGAACTTTCGGTCGGGCTCGCTTCGTCCTTCAAAAAGGTCGACGGCGACGCGTTCTACATCCGAGGACGAGCGATGGGCGCGCTCCCGATCGATAACGACAAACAAGTGAAGGCGACCGGCGGTCTTATTTATTACGACCGCATCGAATACAAAATCGTCCCGAGCGGCGGGATTATTTGGCGCCCGAACGAACAAAACGTCGTTCGCCTCGTTTACCCCGACCCGCGCTGGTCGCGTTATCTTACGAAGCTAAACGAAACGGATTGGTGGTTTTACATCGGCGGCGAAATCGGCGGCGGGCGTTGGCTTATCGAAGATCGCGCCGGACGTTCCTTCAACACCGACTACAACGATTACCGCGTCGGGCTCGGTTTAACGTTCGACTGCGTCAAGTTGAAGGGCGGTTTTGAAGTCGGCGGCGCGTTCGGGCGCAAACTCGTTTCGAAACAAGGCGTTTGGTACGAGCCGAAAGACTCCGTTTACCTAAAAACCGGTTTCCTATTTTGACGACGTCGCGTCGTCGACGCGACGCGCGACGCTTTTTTTTTTCGCGTTTTCGGGCGCCGTAAAAAATCGGGGCGTTTCCTCCCGCTCGTCGCGCAAAATTCGCCGTTCGAACGCGCTATTCCCGTTTCCTCAACGTTTTACGTCCTTAACTCCGACACGTGTTTCCGTCCGACTTTTCGCCGCGCCCGTTCTTTCTTTTGTCCGTCGCCCTCGCCGGTCTTTGCGACGCCGCGTCTTCGGCGGCGTTCGGCGCGACGCAAACGGTCGTTCCCCCGGCGATCGTCGAAACGGCGCCGACGGCTTTCGACGGCGAACTTTACCGCGCCGAATTTGCCGACGTTAACGCGATTCCTCCCGCCGAATTTACCGACGTTAACGCGATTCCTCCCGCCGAATTTGCCGACGTCGACGCGACCGCGCCCCCTTTTTCCGCGCCCGGCGTTTCCGACGCGCCGTCCTTATTCGGTCTTGAATCGCCGTTCCAAATCGACCCCGACGCGTCCCCGTTCCG
>JAZQAP010000402.1:0-2563 GCA_045545275.1 Thermoguttaceae bacterium
TTCCTAAGCCCGCTTGGCCCCCGACTTGTATTCGACCGTGTACTGGAACGCGATCTCGACTTGAACGCCGTCGGCGGCGTCCGCGACGAAAATAACTTCCGGGTGCGCCGGCTCCGTCGAACGGTTCAGGTTGCGAACGAAGTCGACGAGGCCGTTTTCGTATTGGAACGTTTCGGAGCGACCGTCGCGAGCGTCGGCGAACGTAATTTTGACGCCGTGATTCAGGAACGCCAAGTCTTGCAGGCGGCGGAAAAGGGCGTTGTAGTCGAACTTGACGTCGGTAAAGATTTCGGCGTCCGGTTTGAACGTCGTTTTCGTCCCGTGTTTGTCCGATTTCGCGCCGCGTTCGACCGGGCCGGTTGGGATTCCGCGCTCGTACTCTTGGCAGTAGGAGTAACCGTCGCGGCAAACTTCGACGGCGCACCACTCGGAAAGGAAGTTGACGACCGTAACGCCGACGCCGTGCAAACCGCCGGACGTTTGATAGGCGCCTTTGCTAAATTTGCCGCCGAATTTGAGGACGGTCATCACCCCTTCGAGCGTCGAGATTTTCAGCTCCGGGTGTTCGTCGACCGGAATGCCGCGCCCGTTGTCTTCGATCGTAACGGAACCGTCGACGTTGACGAGGACGGAGATTTCGGTCGCGAATCCGGCCAGCGCTTCGTCGATCGAGTTGTCGACGACTTCCGTAACGAGGTGGTGTAGCCCGCGGGTTCCGACGTCGCCGATGTACATCGACGGACGGACGCGGACGTGTTCGCGGTCGCTCAGGTGCTCCATATCCTTCGACGTGTAGGAGTCGGCGCCGCGCGGCGCTTCGAGCGGCGTCGGGACGCCGTTCGACCCGTCGACGGGCGTCGCGGCGTTTTCGAGAGGAGCGTTCGTTTGTTCCGGTTGGGAACCCGATTCGTTTTTAGGCGTTTCGTTCATATCGATTTCGGTCGCGACGCCGACGATCGCTTTTGAACGACAAAACATTTTTTGTCGCGCAAAAAAGCGTTTCGGTCGCGCTTTTCAAGGAATAATCCGCCGCTTTTCCGACGAACGAGCGAACGTCGAACGAAAAGAGGCGTTTTTTAACGATTTGAGCGGGGGTAAGGACGCGTTACCGGACGACGAGTTTGATTTTTTCGACGTTTTCGTCCGGCAGGGCCGTTTGGATTTCGCGCAAAATTTGCGGCAGGTAAAAACTCAATTCTTGGCAAAGGAGGCGCGATTCGACGCAAACGCTCAACGTTCCGCCGCGGAAAGCGACCGGGCGCGCGTGCCGCGTATAGGTTGCGAGTTTGGAAGTCGGATCGAACCCGGCGCCGCCGTCGCTCCAACTTTCGCCGCCTTCCCAGCTTTCCCAATCGTTCCAGCCGTCGAGCGATTCGGCGCGAAAAACGGTCGCGAGGGCGTCGTTCCAAGCGTTGTGGAAACGTTCGACGCCGATTTTGCGCCCGAACCCGTATTTAGCGACGATCGTCGGCAAAATGGCGCCGAATTTGGACGCGCGGAGCGGACGCTCCTCCGACAAAAAGTTGAAGCCGAGCGGGTGCGGCGGCGCGGCGAACGGGTCGTCGCGTTTTTTCGACGTTTTCCGACTTTGGCGGGGCGTCGAAGCGTTTTTTGACGTTTTTTGGCGTTTCGACGCGCCGGGGCTCTTGGACGACGGACTTTTCTTCATACAATAACTTTCGAGGCGTTCGACGGGCGAAGCGACCGAGCGTTGCGCCGCGTCGAGGAGACGCGGCGAAGCGGAGTCCCTTTCGCGACGAACGCCGAATACTTTATTTTAACATATTTCGCCGGTTTCGACAAGCGCGTCGGCGGCCTCGCGGAAGGATTTTCCTTCCGAAAAAGGCGTTATTTTCCGAATTTTTCGCGATTTTTTTTCGCCGAAAATTTACGTCGCGGCTTGGTATGTTTTAGGAAAACGACGAAAAAACGGTTGGGTTTAACGTCGGCGCAAGCCGGGTAGTTTGGGTAAAAGAAAGGACGTTTTTATGTCGTCGACCGTCGCCGTTCCGCCGTCGCCGTTTGCGAATTCGTTTTTTTTGACCGGCGCGACCGCGAGCGGGAAGACGGCGCTTTCGGTCGAAATTGCTCGGGAGATTGGCGCGGAGATTTTTTCGCTCGACTCGATGGCGGTGTATCGGCGGATGGACGTCGGCGTCGCGAAACCGACGATCGAGGAGCGCGGCGGCGTTTTGCATCGAATGATCGACGTCGTCGAGCCGTCCGAAGAATTTTCGTTGGCGGAGTATCTCAAACTGGCCGCCGAGGGCGTCGCCGAGTGCGAACGGAACGGGCGGATTCCGCTTTTCGTCGGGGGAACGCCCCTTTATTTGAAAGCGATTTTGTTCGGCGTCTTCGAAGGGCCCGGCGCCGACCCGGAGATTCGCGAACGACTGCGGCGCGAGGAAGAGGAAAACGGGCCCGGTTGGCTGCATCGCAAGTTGGCCGAGCGCGACCCGAAATCCGCCGAGCGGTTGCATCCGAACGATACGAAACGTTTGATTCGCGCGCTGGAAATTCTCGAAGTCGCCGGAAAACCGATTTCCGAACTGCAAACGCAATT
>JAZQAP010000403.1:0-6162 GCA_045545275.1 Thermoguttaceae bacterium
GCGCGCCGTTCGTCGTTCCGGAGATCGTCTGATTTTCGAGCGAATTTAATGAAAATCAAAGCGTCGCTTTTTGACGGCGGCGCTTCTTAACGCGTTCTTTAACGTCGAAGACGGAGCGAAACCGAACGAGTCGAGGCGAAACGGCTTGTTTGGCGTTCCGCGCTTCGGCGTCGGAAGCGTTTTCTTGCGTCGTCGAAAAGGCGCGGCCTTCGAACCGGCGTTTGCGGTTAAGCGGAATGTCGAATCGACCGAACGCGTTGAAAACGGAACGTCGAATCGACCGAACGCGACGAAAGCGGAACGCCGACCCGGCTGAACGCGTCGAGAGCGGGAACCCGAACCCGGGGCGTCGACTTCTTGACGCCGAGAAAAAGACGACGGCGGCGATTGAGAAAAATAGGGAAGCGGCGTCGAAATTGGCCGCGCCCAAACCGGCGTAAAGGACGGCGGCGAACGCTCGGCTTCGGGTTGAAGAAGGAACGTCGAGCGTTTCCGGAGCGCGTCGAAAGCGGAATGTTGAGCCGCAAAATCGTTTTAATCGTTAAAACCGTCGAGTTTTTCTTGAAGAATTTTCGTTTTCATCGGACGGTTCGGAAGTTCGCGAACGTACCGCGGGACGGCGTAACCGGGGAGCCGCTCGCCGAGTCGACGAACGATTTCGAGTCCGCGTTCCGTCGAAACTTCGAACGCCGCCGCGCCTTGCGTTCGGTCGAGCTGATGCAAGTAATAGGGCAAAACGCCGACGTCGATCAGCTTTTCGAAGAGGGCGGCGAGCGCGTCGACGGAATCGTTAACGCCTTGAAGAAGAACGGTTTGCGACGTTAAAACGTACCCGCGTCGCCGGAGCGAAAGAAGAGCGCGTTCGACCTGCGAATCGATTTCGTTCGCCGAGTCGACGTGCAACGTCAGGTGCAAAACGAGCGGGAGACGCGCCGAGTCGGAGGGGACGGAGCCGGGCGTCGCGGCGAATTCGTCCGCGCTCGGGAAGTCGTCGCCGATTCGACCCGGGCACAAAACGGGAACGCGGGAATGAAAACGGACCCTCTTAACACTTTCGATTGTTCTGATATAATGGAGGAGCGTTCTTAGTTCGGCGTCGTCGAGGGTCAACGGGTCGCCCCCGCTAAAAATGACCTCCGAGATCGACGCGTCGGCGCGAACGCCCGAGAAAATCCGGTCGAAATGCGCTTTCGCGACGCTGGCGCCGTCGGCGGCGTTCGATTCCGGCCTCGGCGACGCGTCGAGCGAACCGCTTGAACGCCCCGACCCGTTCGAACCGCCGTCCGAAGAATCGTTAAAATCGTCGCGATCGGTCGACGGAAGCGGGAAAAGCGCCCGATTTTTCGGAAAATGACGGCGGAAACAGAAGCGGCAACGCGCCGCGCAAGCGTTCGTCGTCAGCGCAAGAACGCGTCCGGCGTATTTTTGCAGCAGGCAGGGCGCGTCCGGGTACGCGAGTTCGCCCTGTTCGCAAAGCGGGTCGGTTTCGAATCCCGGAACGACGTCGAGTTCGTTCGAACGCGGCAAAAACTGCCTTAAAAGCGGGTCGCCCGGGTCGCCCTTGCGAATGCGGGAGAGCGCCGATTCCGGAAAAAGGAACGGAAAAACGCGCGCCGCTTCCCGAGCGTCTTTCGCGAAGTCGTCCGGGAGTTCCAAGCGTCGGCAAAATTCGTCGACGTCGACGATGAAACGCGTTTTTAACGTTTTTTCCAACGCGGAAAGCGAACGGCGTTCGTAAAAATCGGAAACGGCGGCCTGCATAACGGCGAAACTCCGGCGAAAATAAAAGAAATTAGAAAATCGCTCGAAATTTTTGTTTTCAAACGCCTTAAAAACGTCGGGGAAAGAGCGGCGTCGACGCGTCGCGGAAACGTTTAACGACAGGGGCGCGTTTTGAAAAAAGTCGCTCCGGTGAAACGCTCGGCTTAAAATTTGAAAACAGTGAAATCGAATGATTTTGAAACAATAATTCCCAATCGACTCCATCGAAACGAAGGAAAACCTAAATGCCATCTTACAACACCAGCGAATTTCGTAAAGGCCTGAAAGTCCAAATTGACGGAAATCCGTTCATTATGGTCGAGTGCCAATTTGTCAAACCGGGGAAAGGCCAAGCGCTCTACAAGTGCAAACTCCGCGACCTGAACCGCGGCACGATCCTCGAACGCACGTACAAAAACGGCGATTCGCTCGAAGGCGCCGACATTCACGAAGCGGACGTCTCCTTCCTTTACGAAATGGGCGGCACGTACTTCTTTATGGAACAAGAAACGTTCGAACAATACGAACTCCAAAAGGACGCGCTCGACGACGCTTGGAAGTACCTCCTTCCGGAAATGCCGTGCAAAATGCTCCTCTACAACAACAACCCGATCGGGATTACCCCGCCGAACCACGTTATTCTGAAGGTCGAGTACACCGAACCGGCCGTCCGCGGCAACACCGCGACGAACGTTACGAAACCGGCGAAACTCGAAACCGGCGCCGAAATCATCGTCCCGAACTTCGTTGAAACCGGCGAAGTCATCAAGGTCGACACGCGCACGAACGAATACGTCGAACGCGTTAAGTAATTTGACGGCGAGATAACTTCGTCGAAACCGGCGAGTTGTTAAGGTCGGCGCCCGCGCGAACGTCGAACGCGTTAAACGTTCGACGCTTAATAACTTGCGTCGACGTAAAAAAACGAGGCGACGAGGCGGCTCCCGTTTTCGCGTCTCGTTTTTTTATTGCGAACGCCGAAAAACGCGAAATTTTTTGAGAAAATTTCCGCTTTGTCGTTTCGTCGACGCCGCGAACGGCGTAAAGCCTTAAAAAGAGCGCCGCTAAACGAATTTTGAAAATAAAATAAATGTCGCGTTAAACAACAGGGACGGCGCGACGGCGGCGAGAAATGAAAACCGGCGCTGGAATAAGGAAATCAAACGATGAGCGCGAAAGATTCGATTCGTTATTTAGTTTTCGACATTGAGAGCGTCGCCGATCCGGCGTTGATCGCCGCGGCGCGAACGAATTTTGAAACGGAGCCGACGCAAGCGCTCCGCGAATATCGCGACGAGTTGATGGAAAAGAAGGGAAGCGACTTCATTCCGCATACGTTCCAAATTCCGATTTCGTTGGCGTTAGGCAAGGTGCGCGACGACTTTTCGCTCGCCGACATAACCGTCTTGCGCGTCGAAGACGGCGGCCCGCGCAAGATTTGCGAACGTTTTTGGGACGGTTGGCGCTATTACGACCGCCCGACGTTCGTTACCTTCAACGGGCGCGGGTTCGATGTGCCGCTGATGGAGCTGACGGCGTTTCGGTACGGAATTCCGATTCCGGAGTGGTTCGCGGTCGACAAGCGCAGTTTCGACCAGCCGCGCAACCGTTACGGCTCGGCGCACCTCGATTTATACGACTTTTTGACGAATTTCGGCGCGACGCAGTTCGTTTCCGGCTTGAACGTCGCGGCGAAAATTTTGCGCAAACCGGGTAAAATCGGGACTAAGGGCGATATGGTGCAAGATATGTTCGACGCCGGCGAGTTGGACGAGATTCACCGATATTGCCGTTGCGACGTCTTGGACGCGTATTTCGTTTTTCTGCGGACGCAGGTTCTTTGCGGTCGAATAACGCCGGAGCGCGAAGCGGAGTTGGTCGACGAAACGCGCCGTTTCTTGGAAGACGAATCCGCTAACGAACCGATTTACGCGACTTACCTCGACGCTTGGGACTCGGCGGACACGTATTTTGCCGAAAACGACGTCGTCGCCGAACGCGTCGAGGCGGCGAAACAAAATCGCGTTTGAAAAGTTTGAAAAGAGCGCCGGTTTTGAAAAATCAAAAAGACCGGGCGATGACGCGGTCGAAAATTGAGGGAGACGACGAAATGAACGAAAAAACGGGGAAAAAAACGACGATTCTCGCGCTCGACTTGGGCGGGTCGAAAATGCTGTCGGCGTTGGTCGACGTCTTCGAATCGGCGGACGGCGGACGCGAAACTAAATTACGCGGCGTCGCAAGGCGTGCGTTAACGAAAGACGCCGGTCGCGACGGCGTTTGGGCGGCGATTCTCAACGCGACCGCCGAGACGTTCGAGCGAACCGGCGAAAGTTGGGACGCCGTCGCGTCGATCGGCGCGACGATTCCGGGCGTCGCCGACCCGAAGCGCGGTTACTGGGTTTACGCGCCCTTTTCCGGAATCGCCGATTTCCCGTTGGCCGACGAGTTGCGCGCGCAATTCGGGAAGCCGGTTTTCGCCGACAACGACGTCAACGCTTGCGCTTGGGCGGAGAAGGTTTTCGGCGCGTGTCAAGGCGTCGACAATTTCGTGTGGATAACGATCAGCAACGGGATCGGCGGCGGCCTCGTCCTCGACGGAAAGGTTTACGCGGGCAAGTTTTCCGGCGCGGCGGAGATCGGGCACTTTAACGTCGTCGAGAACGGCGGCGCCCTGTGCGGTTGCGGGAATCGCGGCTGTCTTGAAGCGACGGCGGCGGGCCCCGGAATCGCGCGGCGGTACCGCGAGTCGGTCGCTAAAATTGCCGAAAGCGCTCAAAACGCCGAAAGCGCTCAAAACGCCGAACGCGCCGAAAACGTTGGAAACGGCGGGGAAGACGACGAGGCGTCGCTCGCGTTGCGCGACGCTTGGTTGCGTTACTTGGCGTCAAACAAAAAAAGCGTCGACGCAAAAGCGGAGGTCGAAGCGGCGCAACGCGCGACCGCGGCGGACGTCGCCGACGAAGCGCGGCGCGGCAACCCGATTGCCGTCAACGTTTACGACGATACCGGACGATACGTCGGACGGGCGGCGTCGTATGCGGCGAACCTAGTCAACCCGGAAAAGATCGTGATCGGCGGCGGCGTCGCCGGTTCGTTCGACCTCTTTTACCCGGCGCTTTGGGAAACGTTCGAACGTTGCCTTTTTAAAGCGACGAATAAGACGCTAACGATTGAAAAAACGGAACTTGGGTACGAGGCCGGGCTGATGGGCGCGGCGTCGCTGGCGTTCGCGCCGTATTGTTGACGCGGCGTCGCTCCGGCGTTGAACGATCGTTAAGCGTCGGAAGAGCGTTTGATTCGTTAATCGTTAATTAATAGCGTTTCCGTTAAACGTCGGACGTTAAAACGCGGTCGGGGCCGGCGGTCGGCGCAACCGACCTTAAAGGAACGAGTTGCGAAGGAGTTGGGAACGATGAGCGCGTCGAATTTTGCGATTTTAGAAACGCCGAACGCGCCGGAAGAGAAAGTCGCGTCGCAAGCGGACGAGCCGTCGGCGCCGATCGTTATTCTCGCCGACGGCGAGTTTCCACAAAACGCCGCGGCGCAACGGTTTATCGTCGACGCTCCGGCGTTGGTTTGTTGCGACGGCGCGGCGGAAAAGGCGGTCGCGTTCGGGCGCGAACCCGATTGGATCGTCGGCGACCTCGACTCGGTTCCGGAGGCGCTGAAAGAGCGGTTTCGCGACCGGCTCGTTCGCGTCGCGGAGCAAGAGACGAACGATCTCGACAAAGCGTTCCGATTTTGCGTCGAGCGCGGTTGGACGGAGCTTGCAATTCTCGGCGCGACGGGACTTAGAGCCGATCACGCGCTCGGGAATATTTCGCGTTTGGCCGATTTCGCCCGCGTCGCGCCGTCGATTCGGCTGATCGACGATTTCGGCGTTTTTCGGGTCGCGCTGGAAAGCGGAACGTTCGCGTCGCGTCCGGGCGAGCAAATTTCGATTTTTAGTTTCGACCCGACGCAAGCGATTACGTCGCAAGGGTTAAAGTATCCGCTGAACCGTTTGAAACTGCCGCGCTGGTCGACCGCGACGCTGAACGAAGCGCTCGGCGAGTCGTTTTCGCTCGAATTTGACGCCGCGTCGCCGCTCCTTCTTTTTTTTGCGAACGAACTTAAAAAACGTTGACGCGACGTCAAAACGGCGAAGCGGGCGAAAGCGGCGAAACCCTCGCGGTTCCCTTTTTGAAACGACGCGCTAACGAGTTGCCGGGGCGAGAGAAAGCGGGAAAACGACGCGGCGTCAAGCGCCGGGCGTCGGAACGGTTACTCTGCGTCGAACTCGTCTTCTTCGACGTAGCCCCAGCGTTCGTCGTAAAGCGTCCCGGCGGCGGACGGTACGTTCTCGTCTTGGATGGGGCGGAGGCCACCTTTCGCGGTTTGTAGGTTTTTGGGTGGGGC
>JAZQAP010000404.1:0-14300 GCA_045545275.1 Thermoguttaceae bacterium
GCGCCGGAGAGCGACTTCCCGTCGGCGAAATCGACGACCGGCTGGTTGCGAGCGCACGTCGCGTCGTTGGCGACGTTTTACCGTTCGGTCGGCGAAGGCGGCTCGTTCGGCCCGGACTTGGCGCAAGGGTTGCGAATCCAAGACGCGCTCGACGTCGTCAATCGCTCCGTCGAAAGCCGACGTTGGGAAACGCTCTGAACGGCGAAAAAGCGGGAAGCGGCGAGAATTTCCGGTAAATTTCGACTTCCCGGGGTTTATCGCAAGTCCGCTTGACGCGGCGGTTAAAGCGGGTATAATTAACGGTTCGAGCGTCGGCGTCGTTCGCGGCGCTCTCTTTGGAAAAGCGACCAAGCGATTTTTAACGAGCGAAGGAGCGAAAAAGCGCGATGATGTTCGATTTGCAGAAACCGTTCGAACCGTCCGGAGACCAACCGAAGGCGATTCGCGCGCTTGTCGACGGCTTTCGGAACGGCGCGAAAAAACAAACGCTCCTCGGCGTTACCGGCTCCGGAAAAACGTTCACGATGGCGAACGTCATTCAGGAACTGCAGCGGCCCGCGCTCGTTTTGTCGCACAACAAAACCCTCGCGGCGCAACTTTACGACGAATTTAAAGCGTTTTTCCCGAACAACGCCGTCTCCTACTTCGTCAGCTATTACGACTATTATCAGCCGGAAGCCTATATTCCGCAACGGGATATTTACATCGAAAAGGACGCGTCGATCAACGACGAAATCGACCGTCTGCGCTTGGCCGCCACCAGTTCGCTCGTCAGCCGCCAAGACGTGATCGTCGTCGCCAGCGTCAGCTCAATTTACGGCTTGGGGTCGCCGGAAGACTACAAGAATTTGACCGTTTCGCTCCGCGTCGGCGACGAGTTGGACCGCGACGACTTGCTGCGTCGGCTCGTCGACATTCAGTACGAACGGAACGACGTCGCGTTCGAACGCGGTCAGTTTCGGGTGCGCGGCGATTCGGTCGAGGTTCGCCTCTCTTACGAGGAATACGCCCTGCGCGTCGAGTTTTGGGGGGACGAGATCGAAGCGTTAAGCCTCGTCAATCCGACGACTTGCGAAAAAATCGGCGCCGTTCAAGACGCGTTTATTTACCCGGCGAAACATTTCGTCTTGCCGGAGGAGCGGATTCAAAGCGCGATCGAGCGGATCGAAGTCGAGTTGGCGGCGCAGGTGAAAAAGTTCCGCGACCAAGGCAAACTCCTCGAAGCGCAACGCCTCCAAGCGCGAACGCGGTACGATATGGAGCTGATGCAGGAAATCGGCTTCTGCCCGGGTATCGAAAATTACAGCGCGATTCTCGCCGACCGCAAGCCGGGCGAGCCGCCGGAAACGCTTTTCAGTTTCTTTCCGGACGATTTCCTCCTCTTCGTCGACGAGTCGCACGTTACGATCCCGCAAATCCGCGCGATGTTCGCCGGAGACCAAGCGCGCAAAAAGAACTTGATCGAACACGGGTTCCGCCTCCCGAGCGCCCTCGACAACCGCCCGCTTAAATTCGACGAATGGGAAAAGCGCGTCGACAAAGTCGTTTTCGTCAGCGCGACGCCCGCCGAGTACGAGATTAACGCGTCGAACGGTCGCGTCGTCGAGCAAGCGATTCGCCCGACCGGGCTTCTCGACCCCGTTGTCGAAGTCGTTCCGGCGGATATTCAGATTAAACACTTGCACGAGCAGATTTTAGAGCGCGTCGCCAAAAAAGAGCGCGTCTTGGTAACGGCGCTGACGAAGCGGCTCGCCGAAGACGTCGCGTCGTATTTTACGCAACAAAACGTCAAGTGCCGTTGGCTGCACAGCGAACTCGACGCGTTCGAACGGGTCGAACTGCTTCGCGACTTGCGCAACGGCGTTTTCGACGTTTTGGTCGGCGTCAACCTGCTCCGCGAAGGGCTCGACCTCCCGGAAGCGTCGCTCGTCGCGATTCTCGACGCCGACAAAGAAGGCTTCCTGCGGAGCGAAACGTCGCTGATTCAAACGATCGGGCGGAGCGCGCGAAACGTCAACGCGAAGGTGATCCTTTACGCCGACAAAATCACCGACTCGATGCGCAAAGCGATCGACGAAACGGAGCGCCGCCGTCGGTTGCAACAGGCGTACAACGAGGAACACGGTATTACGCCGGAGACGGTCAAACGCGGCGTTCGGGCCGGCATCGACGCGGAAATCGCCGCTCGCGAACGAGCGAACGAAGCGGCCGGCGTCGCCGACGAACAAGAATATATCACCCGAGAATACGTCGCCGCGCTCGAAAAAGAGATGCTCGAAGCCGCCGACGCGTTCGAGTTCGAACGGGCCGCCGAGTTGCGCGACCAAGTCGAAGCGCTCCGCGAACAAATCGGGAAGAAAACGACCGTCGCCGAGTTCGAACGCCGATCGAGAAAGAGCGGGCGAGGGCGCGGACGCGGCAAGCGGGGCGGTCGCGACGGCTCCTCGACCGGGCGTTCCCGCGTTCCGAAACCGGAGCGATAAGCGTCGCCGCAAAGAAGAAAAAAAGAAATATTTGACGTTGGAAACCGTTTAGCAACAAAGGAATAAAGGAAATGAGCGAACCGACTCGAACCGAACTTTACGAAGCGATCGTCGAAGGCGACGTCGCCTCCGCCGCCGACGCGACTCAAACGCTGATCGACGCCGGATTGTCCGCCGACGAAATTTTGGACGGAAGCGTCGTTCCGGCGATGGACGAAGTCGGCCGCCTCTTCGACGAAGGGGAGTATTTCGTTCCGGAACTCCTGATGGCGTCGAAAGCGACGCAAATCGCGATGGGGCTCTTGAACCCGATGATGATTAGCGCGGGCGTCGAGAAAATCGGCTGCGTCGTTATCGGAACGGTCAAGGGCGATATGCACGACATCGGGAAAAACCTCGTCGCCGCGATGCTCGAAGGCGCCGGGTTCGAGGTGATCGACCTCGGCGTCAACGTCGCGCCGGAAAAATTCGTCGAAGCGGTCAAGGCGCGCGGCGGAGCGAAAACGTTCGTCGCGCTTTCCGCGCTGTTGACGACGACGACTCCGCAAATGAAGGCGACGATCGATCTGCTTGAAAAAGAAGGACTTGCCGAAACGACGAAAACGCTCGTCGGCGGCGCGCCGGTAACGGCGGAGTTCGCCGCGTCGATCGGAGCGGACGGATACAGCGACGGCGCCAACGCCTGCGTCGCGCTTGCGAAGCGTCTGCTCGCCGAGTGGAACGACGCCGTTTGACGCGGAAAAAAACGACGTTAAGAAAGCGAAAGGGCGCGTTTCGGAACTTTGAAGTTCGGAACGCGCCCTTTTTCTTTTCGCAAGACGAACGGTTAGTCGTTGCGGACGAACGCTTCGTCGAGCGGCAAAAGTCCGTAGGAGGCGGCGAGAAGTTTCAGAACGTGCGCGACGCGTTTCGAATTTTTGCGCGCTCGCTTATCGACGCCTTGCAATAGCTGGAGGTTGCAGGTGGAACACTCGGACGAACAAACTTCGATTTCCGGGTCGCGCATCGCCAAAAAGAGACGCGCGCCGAGTCGCAAACTCTCGGAGTATCGGGCTTTAAGGAAACCCGAATAATTCGCTAAACCGCAACATCCGCGTTCCAAACGGCGAACTTTTAAATCGGGAATCGCCTCCAAAAGCGTTTGCGCCGGCGTCGGCGACGAGAGCGCGGCGCCGGTTAGCGCAAGCGTTCGGCAGGGCGCGTGATAACCGACCGTTTTTCCAATGTTTAGCGGGCGCAACGCGTCGCGGTTCAGTTCGCCGAGACGGTCGAGGCGCGCCAAATAGGAGCAAACGTCGGTCGTGTTCGCGTAAACGACGCGAGCGTCGGCGTCGTCGCAAAAATAAGGATATTCCCGCTTTATGCAAACGGCGGACGACGGTTCGAGCGCGACGATTTCGGCGCCGGAACGCAACAATTCGCGGAAAATCGAGACGTTGCGCGTCGCGACCCGTTCGGCGCCGTCGACGTCGCCGCGAGCGAAGGAAACGGCGCCGGAGGTTTGCGGTTCCGGCGGAATAACGACGTCGACGCCGTTGAGTTCGAGAACGTTTTTGGCGGCTTCGATTAGGGGCGCGTCGAAGTAATTGGCGAACGAGTCGACGAAAAGCACGACGCGGCGTCGCGGCGTTTTTTCCGTTTCGTCTCCGAACGCGGCCAAGGACGTCGTTTTCGAAACGCGTTTTAAATAGGGGCGACTTTCCAAACGCGGAAGGCGGCGCCGTCGAGCGAGACCGAGCGTTTTTTCGAGTCCCCAACGGAACGCGCCGACGCGGAGCGCGGCGTTGACCAAACCGGAAAATCGCGCCGCCAATCGAAGCGCGCCGTCGAAACGAACCGCGAAAAGGTCGGCGACCGAAAGGCCGTTCGCCGCTTGGTAGGCGCTTTGCAAGCGGAACGCCAACCGCGGAACGTCGACCTGCGCCGGACACTCCGAAGCGCAAGAATGACAACGAATGCAATAATCGGCGATTCGGCGCGCGTCGTCGCTTTTTAAGGCGCTTAGGTCGAGATCGCCGTCGAAAACGCCGCGCAAGAGGTTCGCTTTCGCTCGACAGGAGGCCTTTTCGTCCGGCGCGTTGCGGAACGCCGGGCACATTCGCGTTTCGTCGGTGCGAATGCGGCAATGTCCGCAACCGACGCATTGGAACGTCGGCGAGTAAACGAGCGTCGGATTCCAAGCGAGTTGAAATTCGAGTTGCGAACGCGTCGGGCGGTTGAGCCAATCGACTTTTTTGTCGCGCTCGAGCCGCTCCGCGTCGAACGGCGTTCGTTGGCGAATCGTCCGAGAATGAAGCGAACTTTCGCGGAGCGCGGCGTCGGTTTCCGGCGCGAGAACGTCGAACGCGTCGGTTTGAACGACGACGGCGCGTTTGCGTTCGTCGCCGCGAGCGCGTTCGGCGGCGAGACGTCGCATTTCGGGCGAGACGACGCAGTCCGGGTTGAGGCGGTTTTCCGGGTCGAGCGCGTCTTTCAAGCGGACGAACGCCGGGAAAAGGTTCGGGAAACGTTTCGGCAAAACGGCGGTGCGGACGCGGCCGTGTCCCTTGGCGGCGCCGACGTCGCCTCCGCGTTCGAGAACGAGTTCCTCGACGCGCTCCGAAAGGGCGAACGCCCGGCTTTCCTCTTCGTCGGAGTAAGGCAAAATCGGACGAATCGAGAGTTGACCGCAACCGACGAAGCCGCCGACCGAGTAAATAAGTCGTTCGCGCTTAAAGAGTTCGCGGAGTTCGCGCAAAAAGTCGGGAATTTGCTCGACCGGCAGGCGAACGTCCTCCCAATAGGGGAAAATTTGGAACGACGGCGCCATTCGGAGCCGCGCGCAACTCGATTTGCGGAGAAGATCGCGAAAAATTTTCTTTTCGTCGGACGAAAACGCCGTCCAACAGGCGCGGGCCTCGGCGTCGGAAACGACGCGCCGACGCAAGTTTTCGACGCGGCGGCGCAACTCGTCGTCGGAGTCGGCGTCGAGTTCGACGACGAGCGCGGCTTGCGTCGTTTGCGGAAAAATCGCTTCGAATCGGGCGTCCCAATCTCGCGTCAGCGCGACGACGCGCCCGTCGAGGAGATCGCAAAGCGTCGGTTCGAACTCGAGAATTTGCGGAACGGCCCGCGCCGCTTTATCGAGCGAATCGAAGAGGAAAATCGCCGCCGCCGACGCGTTTGAAAGGGGCGACGTCGCGAGGCGCGCCTCGGCGATAATCCCGAGCGTTCCTTCGGAACCGACGAAAAAGCGGGTCGGGTCGACGCCGAAACGGACGACGTCGCGCAACGGATAACCGCGCCGCGACGGCGCGTTCGGCGGAAGCTCCGCGTCGAGAAACGGTTCGGCGCTTCGGACGGCGCGCAAGGCGGCGCCCCAAGGCCCGACGCGAACCCAATCGCGAACGGCGCGGGCGTCGGAACCGAAGAAACGTCGGAAAAAATCTTCGCGAACGACGTCGGAACGGAACGAACGAAACCCGCCGCCGTCGCCGAAATCGAACCCGCCGGTCGAATTCGACGCGACGGCGCCGGAAGCGTTCGCGGCGTCGGCCTCGGCGATCAGCGCGTCCAGGAGCGTTCGTCGGAACGCGGCGGCGCCGCCGAGCGCGTCGATAAAGCCGCGCTCCGGACGCGCTTGGAACGGGCGGAGCGTCCAAATTTTCCCGGCGGAGTCGACGACCGTCGCCTCGAGAACGCGCTCGTTCGGCGATCCGTAACGCAACCAACGCGGGCCGGTTACGTCGGCGGCTAAAATGCTCCCGATCGAGCCGACCGGAACATGTCCGGAACTCGGCGCGAAAAATCGGCGTTTCGTCGTTCGAAGGCTGTTGTTGACGCGTTCGCGAACGGCGCCCGGTTGAACGACGATATAATCGTCGTCCGCGCGCAGAAGTCGCCGCATATAACGGGAAAAGTCGAGAATAATTCCGGAACCGATCGCGCCGCCGCTTCCGCTCGAGCCGGAGCCGCGCGGGTGAACCGAAATTTTCTTTTCCGCCGCGTACCGAACGACCGCCGCGACGTCCGCCGTCGAACGCGGCCAAACGACGCAGGTCGGACGTTCTTGGAACGGGCCGCCGTCCGACGAAAAGAGCTGCAAAACGATTTCGTCGCAACGAACGTCTCCGCGAACCAAACCGCGGAGGTCTTCTTGAAGTCGCGCTTGCGACGCGGCGAGCGATTCGGACATCGGAAGGGCGCCTTTCGACGTGAAAACGGCGTAAAAACGACGTTAAAATATAGGAATAGGGAAAATAAACAAAAAGGGAAGGCGCCCCGACCGCCGTAACGTCGACGGCGCGGAACGCCTTCTTTATTTTACCCGACGCGGCGCGCTTCGACAAGAGCCGAAAAGGCTAAAAGTCGACGCGAGCCGCGTTTTCTCGTCTTTTCTCGTCGAAACGCCTTTTTTTACGCGACGTCGTTCGACGTTTGAGCGGCGGCTTCCCGCTTTTGGCGCAAACGTTCGCGACGCTCCGCCTCGGCGCGGCGGGTTTGACGCGAGAACTTCTGCATGACGTAATAGAAGACCGGCGTCAGGAAGACGCCGAAGATCGTAACGCCGAGCATTCCGGAGAAGACCGCGACGCCAAGCGTGAAGCGCATTTCGCGACCCGCGCCGGTTCCGGTCATCAACGGAACGACGCCCAAAATGAACGCCAACGACGTCATAATAATCGGTCGCAAACGCAAACGGCAGGCTTCCAACGTCGCGGCGAAACCGCTTTTGCCCTCTTTTACCTGCGCGTCCTTGGCGAACTCGACGATCAAAATCGCGTTTTTACTCGCCAAACCGATCAAGACGAAGAAGCCGATCTGCGTAAAAACGTTCATGTCGAGCTTCGCGATGTTGACGCCGACGAGCGAGCAGAGCAAACACATCGGAACGACCAACACGATCGCGAACGGAAGCGACCAACTTTCGTAAAGCGCGGCCAACAAAAGGAATACGAGCAAAACGGAGAAACAAAAAACGTAAATCGCCGTGTTGCCGGCGCGCTTTTCGAGGAGCGCGAGTTCCGTCCATTCGTATCCGACCGTGTCGGGAAGCGTTTCGTCGAGGAGGTTTTCCATCGCTTTGATCGCTTGACCGGAGCTTGTTCCTTCTTGCACTTGGAAGTTCAACGCCGACGACGGGAACATGTTGAAGCGTTTGATCGCCAGCGGGCCGGTCGAGTCTTTCGCGGTAACGAAGGAGCCGAGCGGCGTCATTTCGCCGAAATCGTTGCGAACGAAGACGCGGTAGACGTCCTCCGGTTCGTCGCGGTACTGCGAATCGCCTTGAACCTTCACTTGGAACGTGCGGTTCAGGAACGTAATGTCGTTGACGTAACGCGAACCGAAGTAAATGTTGATCGTCTCGAACGCGTCGTCGAGCGAAACGTTCATCGCCTTCGCTTTGTTGCGGTCGACGTCGAGGAAAACTTGCGGAACGGAGCCGCGGAAAGCGTTCTTCAACGTGTTGAATTCTCGCATCTGCGACGCGGTGTAAACGACGTTGTCGCCGACTTCTTGCAGCGTCGAGTAATCGGACGAGCCGCCCTTGTATTGGAGCTGAACTTTCAACCCGCCGAGACCGACGCCGTCGACCGGCGCCGCGCGGAAGACGTAACATTTGCCTTCGGTTAACGTCGCGAATTTCTTTTCGAGTTCGTTTTTAATAACGACGTCGGTCAGGCCCTTTTTCGCGCGCTCTTCGAACGGTTCGAGAACGAAGTTGAACGAACCGACGTTCGAGGCGGCGGAGTCGACGAGCGAACTGCGCCCCTCGGTGCCGATGACGTGCGCGACGCCGGGCGTGTCGAGCGCCATTTTGTACGCCTTGCGCATCATTTCGCGGGTGCGGAACAACGACGCGGAGTCCGGAAGCTCGCAAGCGCCGCGCATAACGCCCTTGTCTTGCACCGGGATGAAACCGGTCGGCGTCGACTGGAACGTCTCCGCCGTCAAGTAAAGGAGACCGCCGTAAACGATTAAAACGATAAGGCTCAACCGCAGCATGTAGCGAACGATTCCGACGTAAATCGCCGTCGACGCGTCGAAAACGACGTTGAAGAGCTTGAAGAACCAACCGAAGCAAACGTCGATCAGCCAAGTCAACGGGTCGCGGCGCGCGCCCTTGGTTTGCAACATCGACGCGCAAAGGGCCGGGCTTAACGTCAGCGAAATGAAACAGGAGATCAACGTCGAAACGGCGATCGTCAGCGCGAACTCGCGATAAAACATTCCGACCGCGCCCGGAACGCAAGCCGCCGGAATAAAGACCGACGCCAAGACCAACGCGATGGCGACCAGCGCGCCGGAAACCTCTTGCATCGCTTTGTAAGTCGCTTCGCGCGGCGAGAGACCGTCGTGAATGTGTCGCTCGACGTTCTCGACGACGACGATCGCGTCGTCGACGACGATCCCGATCGCCAAAACGAGCCCGAAGAGCGAAAGGTTGTTCAAACTGAAACCGAGCGCGCTCATCGCGATGAACGTCCCGATCAACGAAATCGGCGCCGCCAAGAGCGGAATGAGCGCCGCGCGCCAACTTTGCAGGAACAACACGACGACCAAACCGACCAAAATAATCGCTTCGAGCAACGTGTGTTGAACCGCTTCGATGGAGGATTTAACGAACGGCGTCGTGTCGTAAGCGACGACGTAGTCGATACCGTCCGGGAACTCCTTGGCGAGTTCGGCCAAACGAGCGCGCACCCGTTCGGAAGTTTCGACCGCGTTCGCGTCCGGAAGCTGGTTGATCGAGAGCGTAACGGTCGGAAGACCGTCGAAAGAGCTGGTAACGTTCGTGCTAAGAGCGCTTAACTCGACGCGGGCGACGTCTTTTAGGAGCGTAACGCGACCCGTTTCGTCCGTTTGAACGACGATATCCTCGAACGCTTTGCCGTTTTCGTCGGGGGAAAGTCGGCCTTCGAGGTCGAACGGGCGTTGGAAGACGATCGGTTCGTTCATCGGCGGTTCGCCGAGCGAGCCGGTCGCGACGAGTTGGTTTTGCTCTTGAATCGCGTCGACGACGTCGGCGGCGTTCAGGTTGCGAGCGCGCATCTTCGCCGGGTCGAGCCAAACGCGGAGGCTGTACGCCTTTTCGCCCCAAATCGAGATGTCGCCGACGCCGTAAACGCGGGAAATCGCGTCGCGAACGCGGAGGGAAACGTAGTTGCTGAGGTAGACTTGGTCGTATTTGTTCCCGGGCGAAACGAAGTTGATCATCATCAACAACGACGGCGACCGTTTGCGGACGGTAACGCCGACGCGTTTCACTTGCTCGGGAAGTTTCGAAGTCGCCAACTGAACGCGGTTTTGAACGAGAACGAGCGCGTCGTCGAGGTCGGTTCCCGGTTCGAACGCGACGGCGAGACCCATTCGCCCGTCGTTGGAACTGGTCGACTCCATATAGAGCATTCCTTCGACGCCGTTGACTTGGTCTTCGATTTGCGTCGCGACGGACTCGGCGACGGCTTTAGCGTTCGCGCCGGAGTAGTTCGCGCTAACGTAAATCATCGGCGGCGCGACGTTCGGGTACTGCGCCACCGGGAGGGAAAAATAAGCGACGGAGCCGATCAAAACGATCAAGATCGACAGAACGCTCGCGAAAATTGGTCGGTCGGTAAAAAAGCGCGCCAACGTATTGTTCCTTTATGTTGCGACGAAACGTCGTTGTTGAAAAGGGCGTTCGTCTTGGAGGAATAAGGAAGGAAAACCGAAACGAAAACCGCGTTAGTTTTGCGGTTGCGGCGTTTCGGAGGCGCTTTGCGGAACCGCGTTTTCGACCGGAGCGGCTTCCGTCGTTTCGACGTCGACGATTTCGGCGGGCGCTTCTTTGCCTTCTCCGACGAAAGGCGTCGTCGCGAGTTCGTCTTGGTACGGTTCGCCGCCGTCGTTCGGGTAATGCGTTCCGTCTTCGCGGATGACGATCGTCGTCGAGCGGTTTTCGACGACGGTCGCCTCGACCGGTTCGCCGTCGCGGACTTTCAAGAGTTGGTCGGTAATAACGCGGGCGCCCGGTTCGAGACCGGCGAGAACGACGCGCATGTTGTCGTCTTGAAGCGCGCCGAGTTCGATCGGCGTGTAAACGGCGTTGTTGTTCGCGTCGACGGTAAAGACGTACTTGACGTTTTGGTCGGTGAGGATCGCTTCTTCCGGGATAATCGTCGCTTCGTAGGGCAGGCTCGTCGGGAAGAGAACGCGGAGACGGACGCCCGGCAGGAGGTTGCGGGTTCCGTTGGCGTTCGGCGCGTTGTCGGCGACGGCGCGGAACTCGAGCGTTCCGGTCGTTTCGTTGAGGCGCGGTTCGTTGAAGTCGACTTGCGCCTCGCGTTCGAACGGTTCGTCGCCGACCGCGAATTTAACGGAGAAGGCGCCCTTGGCTTCGAGACGCGGCAAGACGTTGAGGCGGAACGGCCCGAGCGTGCGTTCGTCGACGTCGAAGAAGACGTAAAGCGGGTCGACCGCGACGACGCTCGTCAGGACGGTGGAACCGGTTTCGACGAGGTTCCCGACGGTGATTTGTTCGCGGCTGACGACGCCGTCGATCGGGGATTTAATCGTCGCGTAGTCGAGGTCGATTTGCGCGCGGTCGAGGTTCGCTTGCGCCGCTTGGAGTTCCGCTTGGGAGGCGGAGAGTTCCGCTTGCGCGGCGACGAGTCCGGCTTGCGAACGGTTGTAGGCGGTTTCGGCGAGTTCGAGCGATTGCTTCGACGTCGCGTTTTTGGCGTTCAATTCTTTTTGGCGGTTCCAGTCGAGGAGGGCTTGATCGCGGTCGGCGGTTTGCGAGGCGATTTCGGCTTCGCGACTTTTGACGTCCGCCGCGCAACGTTCGACGTCCGCTTGACGTTGCGCGACGACGGCGGCGTACACGGCGTCGTCGAGTTTGAAAAGAACGTCGCCCGCTTTGACGTGGGCGCCCGGTTTGAAACAAATTTCTTCGAGGTAGCCGGAAACTTGCGCGCGAACGTCGACCGATTCGACCGCCGCGGTTCGCCCGTTCAACTCTTCGTAGTCGACGATTTCGCGCGTCGTCGGTTGAACGACGGAGACTTTCAGCGTTTCTTGCGGTTTTTTATCGCCGGCTTCGTTCTTTTGAGGTTTTAACAGATCGCAACCGCTCGCGGCGACGGCGAGAAGCGCGCAAAGGGCGAGCGTCGAAAAACAACGCGGCATTGGGACGACTCCTTAACGGACGGGGTAATAACGACGGAATGTTAACGAAAACCGGGCGGGAGAACGCGGAACGGGAACGCGTCGCAAATCGGGGGCGGTAAAATCAACGGGGGAAAGCGCCGACGGTTTCGAGCGATAGTTTCAAGGGAAACGCAAGGCGACGGAGCGCCAAGTTTGTCTAGTTTAACAAAATTTTTGCGTCGCGTCAAATGTTTTTTCGCGAAAAAATTGATTTTTTCGTTAAATCCCGTTTTGACGGTCGGCGCGGTTGATTTTCGGATTAGCGTCGTTTATAATAAAATAAGGAGACGCCGTCGACGCGGCGCTCGGAACCGAAAACGCGACAAATACGGAGGCGAACATGCGAAAAAATCGAAAAACGAGAGGCGCGGTCGGCGCGTTTTGCGGAGCGTTGGCGTTGATCGCGGCGTCGTTCGGGACGACGTTTGGAGCGGAGTCGGCCGAGTCGGCGGCGGCGACGTTGGGGGCGCGTATCGAAGCGCTTCCGTTCGTTCCGGCGGGCCCGGTTCAACCGGTCGAGGGGTTCGACGCGTTCGGCGGCGATTGGAAAGTCGTCGACGGAAAAAGCGTCGAAAAAGCGGGCGGAGCGTTCGTTTTCGGGCGCGGCGACTCCGGTTCGCGGCTGACGTTCGCCGAGAGCGCTTGGGCGACGGCGAAGCGCGGCGAAATCGAGCTTTCGGTTCGTTTCCCGGAGGCGCAAGCGGGCTTTTCCGGGCTCTGCTTCAAGATTTCCGATTCCGGCGTCGGCGCGGACGCGTTCAACGGGTACGAGATCGGCTTCGACCCGAGCGCCGGGCTCGTCAATTTGGGCGAACACCGCAAAAATTACAACCGGCTTCAACTGATCGAAACGCCGCTTCCGGTCGGGAAAGCGTTTCGGCTCCGCGTCGCGTTCGACGAAACCGGGTTCGACGTTTTCGTCGACGGCGAGAAAAAGGGGAGCTTCCGCGCCGAAAACTCGCCGGAAAAGGACGCGCTTCGAGCCGGAACGTTCGCGTTGCGCCTTTGGCAAAACGACGTCGAATACGGCGACCTGCGGGTCAAACTTCTCGAAAACGCCGACGGAGCGTTCGACGCCGACGGGAAAACGGTCGACTGGACGCCGATTCCGTTGACCGCGACGGCGAAACCGACCGGCGCCTATCCGGAAACGCTCGCGTTGGACGACGTGCCGCCCTTTATTTACGTCGCTCGCGGCATGCTCAACCGCGGCAACTCCGTCGGAAACGACCTTTGGCAAGCGACTCCGAAGCGACGCGGCTGCGCGATTCGCCGCGTCGACCCGACCGACTTAAGCGCCGGAGCGAAAACGATTTTTGAAGACCCGAACGGTTCGATTTACGATATGAACCTTTCGTTCGACGCGACGACGATTTACTTCTCTTACCGTCCGGAAGGCTCCGAATTTTGGAATATTTGGAAAATCGGCGTCGACGGAACCGGCCTAACCCAACTAACCGACGGCCCGTTTTTCGACGTTTCCCCGACGGAAGCGGCGGACGGACGAATCGTCTTCGTCTCGACGCGGCGCTTCGGGCGCACCGTCTGCCAACCGGGCCCGGCGTCGAACCTCTTTACGATGAACGCCGACGGAACCGACGTCCGTTGCGTCAGTATGAACACCCTTTCCGACTTCAATCCGCAGTCGCTCCCGGACGGGCGAATCCTCTTCACGCGTTGGGAATATATCGACCGCGACCTGACGTACCGGCAGTCCCTTTGGACGCAAAACCCGGAAGGAACGCTCTACCAACTTTATTACGGGAACACGATTCGCGATTTCGGCTCGATTCTGCACGCGCGCCCGTTCCCGAACGGTTCGTCGTCGCAAGTCATCGCGACGTTCGCGCCGCACCACGGCTACCCGCACGGAGCGATCGGCGTCGTCGACCGAAGCGCCGGAATCGAAGCGCCCGCCGGAGAAGGTTTCGTTTACTGGACGAAGGAATTTCCGGTCGTCGAAGATATTTCCCGCGATTACGCTTACCGCGATCCGTTCCCGCTCGACGAGACCCGGGCGCTTTGCTCGTTTGGCGACGCGACGTCGGTTTTGGGCGCCGACGCCGACGGCAAGCTCGAGCGGTACCGAATTTGGCTCCTCGACTGCGACGGCGAAAAACGGCTCCTTTGGGAAGAGCCGGAACTCGGCTGTTTTTGCCCGATCGCGCTCGTCGAAACGCCGACGCCGCCGACGCCCGCCTCCCGCGTCGTCGACCCGGAAATGAAGGCGAAGCTGCGTCCGAACCTCGCCGCGAACGAAGTCGCCCCGGCGCCGCGTCGCACCGACGGAATCGAAGCGTCGGGCTCGACCGTCGCGCCGTTTAAAGCCGCGCTCGTCGACGATTGGGGAATCCCCGAACGAACGAATCTTCTCGACGGCGACCCGGCGGGACAAGTCGTCTTGGCGGACGTTTACGAAGGTCTGCAACCTTACGTGAAGCGCGGCGAGGTGAAGTCGATTCGCATTATGGAGCAAATCCGCAAAACGGAGGAACTCCGCGACCGCGCGTGCGACCAATCGCCGTCGATGGGCGTCGCGACCTATTACGGCAAGCGGTGTTGGGGCGAAGTTCCGGTCGAGGAGGACGGGAGCGCGAACTTTTACGTTCCGGCTCTTCGCGAAATTTATTTCCAAGCGTTGGACGCGCA
>JAZQAP010000405.1:0-11597 GCA_045545275.1 Thermoguttaceae bacterium
CGAAACAAGCGATTCCGACCTTTTTCGGCGGAATCCGCGGAGCGTTCGGCGACTTGACCCAATTCTCGTGGCGCCGAACTTGGGCGATCGCGTCGTTGGCGATTCGCGAATCGATTCGCAAGAAAGTCGTCGTCGTGTGCGTCGTCTTCTTGGCGTTGTTGATGTTCGCCGGTTGGTTCCTCGACCCGAGCGGCAAAGACCCGGCGCGCCTCTGCGCTTCGTTCGTCTATCAGTCGACGACGTACCTCGTGCTGCTCCTCGCGATCTTCTTGAGCGCGTTGAGCCTTCCCGCCGACTTCAAAACGAAAACGATTTACACGATCGTTACGAAACCGGTGCGTTCGAGCGAAATCGTCTTGGGGCGCGTTCTCGGCTTAACGGTCGTCGGCACCGCGATTCTCGCCTTGATGGCCGTCTGCAGCTACCTGTTCGTCTCGAACACGTTGAGCCATAAACACGTCGTCGTCGAGGGCGAAGATATTTCCAAGATCGTCGAAGACGAGTCGACGTGGGCGAGCCTCCCGCCGGAAACCGTCGTCGCCGCCGGGGAAACGCGCCTCGCCAACGGACATAAGCATAAAATCGAGCTTTACGCCGACGGACAAGCCCGCGTCGTCGAAGAAAACAAACACGCGCACTCGATCGAACGCGTCGTCGAAGGGGACAAAGTCCTTTATAAAGTCGGCGACGCTCGGGGCGCGCTCCAAGCGAAGACGCCGATTTACGGCAAAATCAAGTTTCGCGGCGAAAACGGGTTCGAAAAAGAACGCGGCATCAACGTCGGCGAAGAGTGGGAATACCGCAGCTACGTCGCCGGCGCCACCGAGGAAGCCGTTATTTGGACGTTCGAAGGCGTTACGCCGGAACGCTTCCCGGACGGGCTCCCGGTCGAAATGACGATCAGCGCGTTCCGCACTCACATGGGGAACATCGAGGCGACCGTCATGGGCGCGCTCTACGTTCGCAACCCGAAAACCGGGCTGACCGCCGAAACGAACGTCTTCAACTCCGAAAAATACACGACGAAAGCCCTCTTCGTCGACCGCGTTATCGACCATGAAAAAAATCAAGTCCGTTCGCGCTCCCTTAAGAAAATGGGCGAGGAAGCGACCTTCGATCCCGTCTTGGCGGCGAGCGACTTGAAACAAAACGGCGAAACTTACGATCTCTTCGAAGATTTCGTCGTCGACGGCAAGGTCGAAATTTGGCTCCAATGCCTCGATTCGCAGCAGTACTTCGGCGCCGCGGAGCCGGACTTGTACCTCCGCGCGCAAGACGCGAACGTCTTCGCCAACTTCTTCAAGGGCTACCTCGGCCTTTGGCAGCAGATGGTGATTTTGATTTCGTTCGGCGTTCTCTTCAGCGCGTTTTTGAGCGGCCCGGTCGCGATGGCGGCGACGTTCGGGATTTTGATCGCCGGGTTCAGCAAGAACTTCTTCGTCGAAATCGCCCGTTTGGAAGCGCTCGGCGGCGGCCCGATCGAATCGTTCAACCGCCTCGTTACGCACGAAAACATGATGTCCGACCTGTCGAACACCTTCGGAACGCACCTGATCAAAGCGTTCGACGCCGTCTCCGGCGTCTTCCTGAGCGTGATCGGCTTGGCCCTGCCGGCGTTTAGCGACTACAACTTCTACGCCGACTGCGTCGCCAACGGATACGACGTGCCGTGGAACGCCGTCGCCGTTCACATGACGACGACCGCGTCCTTTGCGATCCCGCTTTTTGTCGTCGGTTACGCGATTCTTAGAAATCGGGAGGTGGCGAAATAATGCAACAAAAACTGTTTTACCGCAAGGTGTTTTATATCGCGATCGTCGCGGTTCTGATTTTCCCGCTGTACATCCTGGGGAACCCGGCTCGTCGCGACGCCGGAGGAGGCCTCTTGGCGCAACGTCGGAACGACTTGAACCTCTCCGAAGCGAATCTCGGAGAAATCGACCCCGCCGGGAGCGCGATGAAATTGGCGACCTTCGGGATGCGCGGCGTCGCGGTTTCGCTCCTTTGGAGTCGTTCGCTCGAATACGAAAAGCGCGCCGACTGGGACGCAGTCGTCGCGACCGCGAACCAAATCACGACGCTCGAGCCGCACTTCGTCACGATTTGGGACTTCGTCGGGTGGAAGCTGGCGTACAACGCGTCGGCGCAGTTCGACGACTATCGCGAGCGCTACCGTTGGGTTATCCGCGGCTTCGAGTTCGTGCAAGAGGGAACGACGTACAACGAAAAAGCCCCGAAACTCTTCGTGCGCGCCGGGTGGACGATTTCGCAAAAAATCGGGATCGCCGACGAAAAGAAACAGTATCGCCGCCTCTTCCGCGAGGACGACGAACTCGAAAAACGTCAGCGCGAACGCGAGGCGCGCAGCGACTCCATTCCCGACCTGCCGAGCAATAAAGACAACTGGCTCTTCGGGTACAACTTCTACAAACACGCCGAAGATTTGTACGAAAATCACGGCGGCGACATCGGCAACGAAACGCGCCTCCTCTTCTTCGGGCGCGCGCCGTTGAACATGATTCGTTACGCCGAGTGGATGGAAATCGACGGATGCGGTTTGAACGACGAAAACGCGCCGGTCTTCGACGAAGAAAACTGCGCCGCCGCGTGGCGACAAGCGCAGGAAGACTGGACCGCTTACGCGAACAAAGTCGTCGAAACGACGATCGAAGACAAGGTCAACGGCGGACGTCGCAGCACGTCGCTTAGCGCGCACAAAGAGGCGCGCGCCGAAATGGATCGTCTCGAAGAGGAAATTATCGCGGCGCTTCCCGCGAACCTCGGCGCGACTTCGAAGGAAAAACGCGAAGCGATCGTTTGGAAACGTTGGCACGAAGAGCTGGACGACCAACTTCGCGCGGCGGCGTACAACTCCGTCCTCTTCCCGTTCGACGAAAAGGACTACAACTTAGGGCGCGTCGGGTTCGGCGCGCGCGCCGTGCGCAAATACCTCGACGCCGAAACGGCTAAAGGCGACGACGTCAAAGCGTGGCCGTTCGACCAAATCGCCGAATATTGGGCCCTTTCCGACGAAGAGAAAAAAGCCGCCTCGCCGTGGAAAAACTGGCAAAAAGACCTGTTCGAGCTTCGTATGTCGTTTATCGACGAGGACTTGCGCGAACTGGCCCGCAAGCCGCGCCTGTTGATTCCGCAAGAAGACACGAAACGTTACGGCGGCGCCTTCGCGCGGCTCGACGAATGGCAAGGGCGCGCTTCCTCTCTCTTGGCGATCACGCCGGACGTCTTGGCGGCGCAACTCGAAGGGGACGCTTACGCCAAGGCGATGGATAACGTCGCCGAAATCGAAGCGCTTCGTAAAGAGGAGAGTTTCTCCCGCATGTTCCGCGACATTATGGGCGCCGACTTCCACGAACGCGAAGTCGCTTTCGAGCAAACGCCCGAAGCCCGCAAGGCGCGCGAATGGCGGCAAGCGGCGCGCGACCGCTTCAACGAAGGGAACGAGGACGCCGCGAACGAAGCGTTCCTCAACTGCTTTGAAGAGTGGCGCAAGCTGTTGGAAGATCGCGAAGATTTCGCCGACCTGAAATATTTGCCGCAAATGCAAACGGAAATGATGGACGAGCTTGAAAAGTACGTTATCGTTCTCGACAAGCGCGAAGCCGTCTTCCCGTTGGAATACGCGTTCCAAAACGTCGCGCGTTCCTCCGAACAAGTCGTCGAACGGATGCGTCAAGCGGATTTGGCGGTCAAGTACGTTCGAGAGAAACTCGACGAAGCGCAAGGCGACGCCGAAAAAATCGCCGTAACGCGCGCCGACGTCGAACGCCTCCTGTCGACGTGGACGTACTTTATGGTCGACAATCCGGTTTTCGCGTTGGCTCCGCTTCCGGAAACGACCGACGCCGTCTTCGAAGCCGCGCGGTTGTACGCCGAAACGTGGGACAAAGCGACCGAAGCCGAACGCGAAGCGGCGGCCCAAGCCGGCAAGTTCGCCGATTACCCGGCCAAGGACTTTATCGAGCTGGTGATTCGCAAGCAAAACGCCGATTACCAAGAGATTCAACGCTTGGAAATGGAGCGTTTGACGGACGAAAGCAAAACGTTCGAATCGCTTGAAAAAGAAGTCGAGCTTTGGACGAAAATCGTCGAAGCCGCGCCGATGTTGAAATACGATTCGACGTCCGACGTTAGCTTTGAGATTCAAACCTGCGTTCGCGAATATTTCCTCGAACTGAAAAAGCGCGAACAACCGGAGCCGGAAAACTTCCCGTTGCAAGTTTTTGCGGACGCGGCGGAGTAACGGACGACGACGCGCTCGTCGAACGGAGCGCGTCGCTCGACTCGACGCGGCGGCGTTTAGCGGCGTCGTCGCGTTTTAACGACGAACGGAGGGCGGAAGCGTCCCGCGTTCGTCGTTTTTCCATTTTTACGAACTGCAAACGACAAAATATTGAAAAATGTCGCGCGCCGTCCCCGCTCGACGGCGCGGCGACGCGAAAACGAACCGAAGAGCGCGTTAAGGACGCGAGACAGCATGACGGTCTTGGTGGATCACTCTCGACGACGCGTCGAGATTTTGGAACGAGCGTTCGAACTTTTTGCGGAAGAAGGGTTCGCGGGCGTTACTTATCAAAAAATCGCGAACCGATGCGGCGTTTCCCGAACCTCGATTTATAAGTATTTTAAGGACAAGGACGAAATCTTCGTGTACGCGATCAAGTTGGCGACGAAGAATTTGTCGACGTCGGTCAAGAAAGTCGTCGACCGCGAAGAGTGGTCGACGGTCGACAAAATCCGCCGCGTAATGCGTTTGACGGTGAAAATGCTCGAGGAAAACCGCGTTTTTTTGCGGGTCGTGCTGGACTACTTGACGTCGCTGAAATCGAGCGGCGGCGACGTGCGGCGCAAAGCGCGGCGGCACACGTTCGGTTTTCGTTTTCTTTTGACGCGGTTGGTCGCCGACGCGGTCGCGAGAAGACAGTTGCGTTCCGTCGACGCGGAGCCGACGGCGGCGCGTCTTTACTGCATCGTCGAGGCGTTCGTTCTCAACTTGACCGTTACCGACGCGATGGACGGCAAGGAGTGCGTCGCGCTAATCAACTCGTATCTCGACGAGCTTCTCCCGGCGGAAAACGAAGACGCGTAAAGAACGAGAGGGAAGTAAAGCGCGGCGCTACCTCCGGTTGCGTTTCGATTTCGGCGTTTGAAAGTCGACGCGCAACCCTGTTTCCGCGTTCGAAAATAAGCGAAAAAAAACTCGACGCGAACAAAAACGCTCGCGTCGAGTCGAAAGCGAAAAGTCGGGGCGACACGATTCGAACGTGCGACCCTCTGCTCCCAAAGCAGATGCGCTAGCCAGGCTGCGCCACGCCCCGAAAATAACCTTACGTTTCTATTTTAGCGCTTTTCGCCGCGTCGGCAAGGGGGGGAAAATAAAAACGTCGCTCGCTTCTCGACGAAAACGAAAGAAACGGCGCAAGACCGCTCTTTCGACGCGTCGAGACGTAAAACGTCCCTCGAATCGACGAAAATGGCGCGACGAAACGCTCAAAGGAAGTCTTCGTGCCGAACGACGCCGGACTCCTCTTCGACCTCCGCGTGCGTCTGCCAGCGCCAACGTCGGCTAGGACGACGCTTCTCTTCGCGGACGCCGTAACGCGGCGCAACCTTGAACCCGAACGCCTCTTTTATCCGTTCGAAAATCGTCTTGTCGAGAACGTATTCGACTTCGATGATTTCGTAAGGTTTTTCCGCTTCAAGATAGAGTTTTCGCACCGAAATTTTGGGCCCGAATTCGCCTCCGCAGACGCTGCACGGCGCCTCGTGTTTAGGCGCGCGCACGGCGTGTCCGCATTTTTTGCAGATGTATCGGTATTCCCAAGGCCCGTAACCGTAACGCTTTTCTTTCATCGCGCTTTTTCCCGTTTTCGACTCGATATTTTCGCGAAACGTCCGTTCTTTCCGACGTTCGCGGTCGAGGCGCGAAGCGGACGGGGAGCGTTTCTTGCAATTCCAACGCCGATTTTCCTCTATTATACCGAAAGCGCGGGCGTTTGTCGAGTCCTTGCGCCTCGGCTTTAACGAGAAAAAAAGTTGTTCTGCGTTTTGCGCGCAAAAAAACGTTTTTTTTTCGCTTGTTTAACAGGTCTGGCCGGATTATTCGTTATAATCGGAAGTCGACGCGCGCTTTTTATCGGACGGAACGAACGCGACGGCAAATTTTGAGCGGTCGTCGGGGGCGTCTACCGTCTCTTGAAAAAAGCGTTATAATATTAATGGGCGGCGCCGCGTCGGGCGGTTGCGAGTCGAGAATTGAGACCGACGACAAGATCGGAAAGGAAGAAAATGAGCGAAACGTCGACGGAAAAAGGGACGGTCGCGGCGGAACCGACCGCGAAGAAACGGCGCGCGGCGCAAGAGGAGTTCGACGTCGAGTTGCGCGTTCCTTGGTTGGCCGGGGTGTTGGCTTGGCTTGTTCCGGGGCTGGGGCATTGGTATCAAGGGCGGCGGGCGAAAGCGATTATTTACGCGGCGGCGATTTGGCCGATTCTGCTCGCCGGGCTTTGGATGGGCTCGTATTGGGAGGCGACGCCGAACGGCGACTCGGCGCGGCGACTCTTGGTCGCGCGGAACGTTTATTGGTCTTGGCGTTCCGGCGACAAGCGACTCTATTTCGTTCCGCAGGCGGCGGTCGGCGCGG
Organism: Thermoguttaceae bacterium; assembly: GCA_045545275.1. GTDB lineage: Bacteria > Planctomycetota > Planctomycetia > Pirellulales > Thermoguttaceae > RUG369. The sequence goes on from JAZQAP010000405.1 coordinate 6,662, forward strand.
TCGCGATTCCGGCGTATCTGCAAGCGCGGAACTTGAGCGACGGCGACGGCGGCGTTCTCTCGACGGCGTTCGCGCCGCCGCGTTTGCCCTCCGAAAGCGCGACGCGTCCGAATCAGCCGAGTTCCGCCGAGATCGCCGCGAACCTGCATTCTTGGCTCGACGCCGGAACGATTTTCACCGTCGTCGCCGGACTTTTGAACCTCTTGGCGATTTTCGACGCGGCGGGGGGCCCGGTTAAACCGACCGAGGAAGAGGAGGAAGACGACGGGAAGAAAAAAGACGCGAACGAAGGAGACGACGCGAAATGAACGAGAAAATCGGAGAAAACGTTAAAAACGGCAAGCCCGGCGAGGGCGGCGGAAGCGGCGCGACCGCGGCGGAGCCGTTCGAGGGAACGATTCAATTTCGCGTCCGATACGCCGAAACCGACCAGATGGGCGTCGTCTATCACGGCAACTATTTTACCTATTTTGAAATGGGACGCACCGAGTTGCTCCGCGAAGCGACCGGCGTCAGTTATCGCGACGTCGAGGAGAGCGCGACGAAGATGGTCGTCGTCAAAGCCGAGTGTTCCTTTATGAAACCGGCGCGGTACGACGATCTGCTGACCCTCAAAACGCGCGTTCTGCGGACGACGCGAGCGAGTCTCGAACACGAGTACCGCCTCTTCCGGGACGGCGAGCTGTTGGCGGTCGGGAAAACGAAGTTGGCGACCGTCGACAATTCCGGGAAAATCGTTCCGGTTCCGGATTGGATTAAAAATTTGAAACGCAAAACGTCGAGCGAAACGTCGAACGATTTTTGACGCGGCGACGCGTCGGAAAGTTTTGCGCCGAGCCGGAAATTAACGCCGAAATCGCTTTTTTTGCGATTTTGCGAGAAAGTCGAACGCGTTCGCGGACGAATTGAAACTTTAACGATGACAAGTTGTAATGTTTGAATTTAGTTCGGTTTAGCGAGGCGCGAATGAAAAAGACTGTTTTTGTAACCGGCGCGACCGGGTTCGTCGGCGGACGATTGGCGGAACGTTTGACCGAAGCGGGCGGGCGCGTTCGCTGTTTGGCGCGACCGACGTCGAATCGGCGGCGGTTGGCGACGCTCGACGTCGAGTTTGTCGACGGCGATTTGACCGATCGAGCGGCGCTGCGACGCGGCGTCGAGGGCGCGGACGTCGTCTTTCATTTGGCCGGGCTGACTCGCGAAGCGCGGCGCGGCGATTTCGACGCGGTCAACCGAGTCGGGGCGCGGAACGTCGCCGAGGTTTGCGTCGAGGTCGGGCGCTCGAACGGCGGCGGAGGCGGGCGCGGCGGCGCGCCGACGTTGGTTCTTGTCTCGTCGTTGGCCGGAGCGGGCCCGGCGCCGAAGCGCGAAAAGACGGAGAAAGCCGACGGCGACGGCGACGGCGGCGAAATCGCCGAAATCGCCGATTTCGACGGACGGCGGTTGAAGCGCGAAACGGACGTTCCGAACCCGATTTCGCCGTATGGACGGAGCAAATTGGCCGGAGAGCGCGAAGTTTTGCGCTTCGCCGACGCGACGCCGACGACGATTATCCGACCGCCTTACGTCTTCGGCGCGGGCGACTTCCTGTCGTTGGAGCTGTACAAAATGGCGAAGGAGCGCGGCGTCTTCCTCGTTCCGGGGTATCTCGACCGTTTTTATTCGTTCGTCGACGTCGACGACTTGGCGACGCTCCTTATCGAGGCGGCGGAGCGCGGGGAACGAGCGGAACCGTCGAGCCTCGATCCGATTCCGTCGACGGCGAAGGACGGCGCTTCGGCGCGTTGTTCCGGACGCGGCGTTTATTTCGCGACGTCGGCGCGTCCGATTCGCTTTTCGGAGTTCGGCGCCGCAGTCGGGGACGCGTTCGGAAGGAAGCCGAAAACGATTAAAATTCCGCCGTTGGGCGTCTTAGGAACCGGCGCATACGGCGAAATCGTTAAAGTTCTTGCGAAGAAAACGCCGCCGTTCGACTGGAATAAAGCGGTCGAAGCGTTGCGCGGCCCTTGGATTTGCTCCGGCGAAAAGGCGGCGCGCGATCTCGGCGTCCGGTTCGAAACGCCCTTGGCGGAACAATTCGCCGCGGCGGTCGATTGGTATCGGCGCGAAGGCTGGGTCTGACGGCGAAGAGCGAGCGCTTGACGCGACGAAAATCGACGGTAAAATAAAGACAACCGACGAAGTAGAGAACGCGTCGAGGGAGGAAAAGCGATGCGATACGAAACGATTTTGGAGACGTTGGGCGCGACGCCGTTGGTGCGCGTCGGGCGATTGAACGAGACGGGCGCGAACGTTTGGGCGAAGGTCGAGTCGTTCAATCCGGGCGGGAGCGCGAAAGACCGCGTCGCGGCGGCGATGGTCGAGGCGGCGGAAGCGGCGGGCGTTTTGAAACCGGGAGCGACGATTATCGAGCCGACGAGCGGGAACACCGGAATCGGGCTTGCGCTCGTCGCGGCCGTGAAGGGGTATCGGCTGATTTTGACGACGCCGGACTCGATGAGCGTCGAGCGCGCGAAACTTTGCCGGGCGTTCGGAGCGGAGGTCGTCTTGACGCCGGGAGCGCTCGGGATGCGCGGCGCGGTCGAGAAGGCGGAAGCGTTGCAAGCGGAGATTCCCGGCGCTTGGATTCCGGAGCAGTTCGGGAATCCGGCGAACCCGGACGTTCATTTTCGGACGACGGCGGAGGAAATTTGGGCCGACCTCGACGGCGAAGTCGACGCGTTCGTCGCCGGGGTCGGGACGGGCGGAACGGCCTCCGGCGTCGGGCGGTTCTTGAAGGCGCGGCGCCCGAGCGCTCTGATCGTCGCGGTCGAGCCGGACGCGAGCCCGCTCCTCTCGACGGGAAAAGCCGGGCCGCATAAGATTCAAGGAATCGGCGCGAATTTCGTTCCGGCGAACTTCGACCGTTCCGTCGTCGACGAAATTCAAACGGTTTCGGCGGAGGACGCCGGAGCGACGGCGCGAGCGGCGGCGCGGCGCGAAGGGCTCCTTATCGGGATTTCCGGCGGCGCGGCGCTCTTCGCGGCGCTTCAAGTCGCGGCTCGACCGGAGTTCGCCGGGAAAAACGTCGTCGCGTTCCTCCCGGACGGCGGCGAACGGTACCTCTCGACTTGGCTCTTCGACGACGCCGAGTGAACGCGGAGCGAACGCCGGGCGAACGCGGCGTCAAACGGGGCGGAATTTAACGGTCGCGACGGCGGCGGCGCGGAAAATTTTTGACGCGGCGCTCCTTAGCGACCTTATTTTTCAACCGCGACGTTGTATATTAATAATAAGGACAAAATCGCGCCGAACGCTCCCGGCGTCGAGCGCGGTAAAAAGCAGAAAAGCGTCGAACGCGTTGGAAACGTCGGCGGCGTTAAAATCGCTAAAAACGTTGGAAACGTTGAAAACAATAAAAGACGTTAAAACGCTAAAAACGGAAGAACCGAAAGGAAGCCGACAATGCGACCGTTAGCCGAATACGAACAGTTGACGAACGACGAACTGCGCGCTCGAATCGCCGCCGTCCGCGCCGAAGCGGGCGACCGGCTCGTCGTGATGGCGCACTATTACGCGCCGGACGAAATCGTCGAGACGGCGGACGTTTTGGGCGACAGTCTCGCGTTGGCGAAAAAAGCGGCGGAGTCGTCGGCGGAGGCGGGTCTTTTCTGCGGCGTCTACTTTATGTTGGAGACGGCGGATATTTTACTGAACCGCCCGGAAAAAATCGCGGAGCGAAGCGGGAAACGCGCGCTCGTAATGGCGCCCGACTTGACCGCCGGGTGTCCGATGGCCGATATGATAACGGCCGAGCAAGCGGAAAACTGGAAGCGCGAACTTTCGGAAGTCGTCGATTTTAGCGACTTTACGCCGATTACTTACGTCAACTCGTCGGCGGCGACGAAAGCGTTTTGCGGGGCGAACGGCGGCGGCGTCTGCACGTCGGCGAACGCGGAAAAGATCGTCCGTTGGGCGTTCGAGCGCCGTCCGAAATTGCTCTTTATGCCGGACTCGCGCTTGGGGCGGGCGACCGCGCTCGCGCTCGGCGTCGCGCCGGAGGAGATCGTCGTTTGGAAGGCGGGCGAACCGCTCGGCGGGCTCGACGTCGAAACGATTCGAGCGGCGCGCGTTATCCTTTGGGACGGCTGCTGCCCGATTCACCAACGCTTTTCGGTCGACGCGATTCGCAAAATCCGCGCTTCGGAGCCGAACGCGCAAGTTTGGGTTCACCCGGAGTCGCCGTTCGAGGTAACGGACGCGGCGGACGGGTACGGCTCGACGACGAAGCTGATCGACGTCGTTGAAAAAGCGGCGCCCGGGACGACGCTGGCGATCGGAACCGAGTGGAAGCTCGTCGACCGCTTGCGCCGTCAACATCCGACGAAAAAGATCGTTTGGCCGGGCGACGAGCCGTCGATTTGCGTCGACATGTCGAAATCGACGCTCGCGCGGGCCGCTTGGGTTCTCGAAAACTGGCTCGCCGGGGAGCCGGTCAACGTCGTCGAGACGCCGCCCGAAATCGCCGACGCGGCGTTCGAAGCGTTGCGCGTCGTTCTGTAATTCGACGTTAAAGTTCGAAACGACGAACTTTCGCCGTCGCGTCGTCGGGGCCGGTTTCGGTCGCGACGGCGCGTCGTTTCTTGCGGCGGTCGACGGCCTTCTCTAAATCGCGTATTTTTCTTATTTTGACGCAAAAGGCGGCGGAAAACAACGTAAAATCGCTAAAATCGGGCGGTTTTGAGGGGAAAATCGACTTTTTTCGTCGAATTTTGGAAAAACGCTTGCGTTGCGACGCGGCGTTCGATACAATCTTAAACGTCGTCGGGATTTCCGCGACGCGGTTCGGCGAAAACCGAACCGAACGTAAGGTCGTTGCAAACTTCGCGGCGCCTCTTTTATCGATTTTTTAGAGTTTCGGGAGCTTTTATTATGAGGAAAATGTTAAAATGGGGGG
>JAZQAP010000406.1:0-13414 GCA_045545275.1 Thermoguttaceae bacterium
CCCGCCGTTCGAGCGGGGGAAATCGGCGTCGGAGTCGCTCGGGTCGAAGGCGCCGAAGTCGGCGTCGGGGTCGTTGAACGGGTTGACGTCGGCGTCCGGCTCTTCGGCGATAATCTCCGATTCCTTCGGCTTGCGAGCGGGGGGCGCGCCGTATTTTTCCCAACGAGCGACGCGAGTTTGAGCGACCGAAAGCTTTTCGTCGGAGGCTTTTTGGAGCCAGTCGTCGGCGACCTCCCAATCGAGCGCGGCTTGGTAATGACTCCAAAAGAGATTCGGAAGCGGTTCCGACGCGCCGAAACGCTCGTAAACGCGGCGGAGGCGCCCGACGTGTTGCGCCGAAACGTTCCCGATGCGCTGCGCGATCGACTCGTCCGAGTAAATTTGGCGCGGAAGACCGGCTTCGATCAGCTTCGTTCGCCAAGAATGGATCACTTTCCCCTTTTCCCAGTTCGTTTGGCTGACGAGGCGGTTCCAAAAGCCGACGAACTCCGACGCGATTTCGTCGATCAACGGCTCTTTTTCCGGCGGAACGACTTCGTCGTCCGCGTCGCTTTCGACGTTCGAGTCGGCGTTTTCCGCGTCGGAGGCGCCGCCGTCGAAGACCGCTTGCTCCGCCGCTTCGTCGTCGAACGAAGAAGAGGCGGCGTCGGAAACGTCGTCGAATTCGGGGTAATCGGGGGCCGTCGTTTCGGGCGCGTCTTCCCAAGGCGGGACGCTTTCGAGTTGCGAGTCGGACATCGTTGAATTTTCCGTTTCGTTAAAATGGGGGGATTGGGGGAACGCGGGGCCCGCGGCGTCGGGGCGAACCGTCGGCGAGCGTTCAACAGTCGGGAGCGCCGCTTTTCAAAGATAGCGTTTTTTAGCGGGGGCGGCAAGACGAAAAATTTTTTCCGAACGTTTTTGCCGCGTCGCCGGGAAGAAATAAGGGGAAAAAGGACGCGGAGGGAAAAGCGGAAAAGGACGCGGAAACGAGAAAGGCGAAAGACGGCGGAAATGAACGCGGAGACGAGAAAGGCGAAAGACGGCGGGAAATGAACGCGGAAACGAGAAAAGACGAAACGTCGCCCGACGCGTTTTCCGGCGCAAAACGACGGAGACGGTCGAGCGGCGTTTTTAAGCGGCGGCGTTAACCGACGTTATTTCGCGACTTCGGCGCCGTCGAAGCGCCAAGCGTCGCGCCATTCGAGGAACGGAACGCCGTCGGCGTCGAATTGAATCGGAAGCCAAATGTAACGCCCGTCGATCGCGTTTTGCGGGTTCCAACGGTCGCCGATAAAGACGCAAATCTTCTTTTCCGGAACGTTAAGGACGTAAGAGCTTTGCGACCAAAACGTCTTCTCGACCTCCGCTTCCGTCCCGCGGCAAGGGTTGCCGAGTTCCGTCCAAGGGCCGAGGATATTGTCGGCGACCGCGAGACGCGCGGCGTTCGGCGCCCAGCCGGTGCAGTCGGACGCGAAGAGCCAATATTTGCCGTTGAGTTTGAAAATCGCGGGCGCTTCGTAATAACGTCCCGAAAAAGCGCGGGCGTAAGGGCCGTCCCAATCGAGGTAATCGTCGGTCAACGGCGCGATATGCAGCGTTCCGTTGCTCTCCGACGAGTAAATATGATAAGCGCGCCCGTCGTCGTCTTGGAAGAGCGTCATGTCGCGCGCCTCTTGACCGCCTTCGAAGTCGGCGCGGTAAAGGAGATTCGTCGGATAATCGGGCGTCCAACCGGTTTTGATTTTGCCGGTCGCGAACATTTCGTCCAACGCTTTGCGCTCGTCGGCGGAGAGCGGTTTTTTGTCGGCGTCGGCGACGTTCGACGGCCAATCGCCCGCGTTCGGACGCTCCGCTCGGACGAAGCGGTAGGGCCCGGCGACTTCGTCGGCGACCGCGATCCCCGTTTTCGCGTCGCGGTAATTGCTGCGAGCCCCTTCGAGGTGGAAGAACATAACGAATTTGCCGGTTTTCGCGTTGTAAAGAACCTTGGGACGCTCCAAAATGCAGCCGCGAGCGATCGGACTGGCCGGGTCGTCGGAAACCGGGAGCGCGATTCCTTCGTCGCGCCAATTGTAAAGGTCGGCGGAGGAATAGCAGTGGACGCCGACTTGCGCCGAGTTGCCGAGTTCGCCCTCGACTTTGTGTTCGCCGAAGAGCCAATAACGCCCGTCGTAAATTAGGAGCCCGGCGCCGTGCGCGTTGATTCGGGCGCCCGATTCGTCGAGCCAAATTTCGCCGGGTCGGATCGCGTCGACCGGCTTAACGGAGGACGTCGGCGTCGGCGCCGGTTCGTCGGCGAAAGCGGAAAAAGCGGAAAGGAAGGGGAACGCGAAGCAAAACGAAAGCGCGGCGGTCAAAACGCGGCGAGTCATAACGGGCCTCCGTCGGAAAAATAAGAGGAACAAAAAGAAAGCGAAACGGAAAACGCCCGATTCCCGACGTTCGAGCGCGCCGCCGCTCGCCGCCGAAGCGGGAAACTTCGACGGCGGGGAACGCGAAACGTCAAAACGTTAAAACGTTAAAAAACGTAGGAAAAGAGCGCGTTTTTGATTAAATTTTAAACGGCGCAAGAATCAAAGCGAAAGGACGTATTCGATCAAATCGTCCTGTTCTTGCGGCGTCAGTTTGTCGAGCCGACCGTCGCGGGCGCCGTGTTTCCCTTCGAGGAGGAGTTCGCGGACGGTGAGGTATTCGCCGGTGTTCATATAAGGGGCGGTGCGCCAAACTTCGATCAGCGTCGGCGAGTCGAACGCGTCGATGTAGTCGTTGACGTCCTGCGACCCGACGCGGTGGAGGCGCAAGTCGGTGTAATGCGGCGCCGGGTGGCAAATCGCGCAGCCGGTTCGGTCGCTTTCGAAGAGGATTTTGCCGCGTTTCGCCGATTCGCTCAACTCGCCGTCGACGAGGTAAGGACTCGGAACCGGACGCAACGAACTCAAATATTCGTCGACCGCGCAAGCGTTTTCTTCGTCGGCGTTTTTGAAGAGAATGTGCGTAAACCCGGCGCGGACGGCGGTTTCCGCGTCGGCGCGAATCCCGGAAATCATCGACGGCGGCGTCTCGTGCGAAAGGAGCATGCTCTTCGAGTTTTTCAGGTTGCCGGTGCCGTCGTTGAGGAGATCCCAGTTGAAACCGTCGACGCGGGCGTCCGGGTGGCAGGTAACGCAACTTTGCCAATGTTCGAAACAGGCGGTCGCGTCGTGATAAAGGATTTCGCCGCGACGGCGCGTCGTCAAAACCGGTTTCGGCCCAAGACGGGCGAACGAACGGGCGATTTCGACGCCTTTGAGCGGGCGGCGCGGTTCGAGTTCGACGAAACGAAGGGGCGGCCCGGCGTTCGGATTCGACGCGGTTTCGGCGGCGAGTTGCGCGAACGCGGCGGCTTCGGCGGCGGAGTCGTCCGGGCGTTCGGCGGTCGAATCGGCGTTTTCGGACGTTTCGGCGGCGGTTTGCAGCAAGCGCGGCGGGGCTTCTTGCGCGACGTAAGAATTCGGGTAATATTCGTAAGGCGGCGTTAGTTTAAGCGTCGCTTTGCAAATCGCGTCTTCAAAATAAGATAAGACGTAAACGTCGTCGCCGCGAACGATCGTTTGACGCAAGCCCTTCAAGCCGAATTTGACGCGGAGACGAATCGGCAGCTGGACTTCGCCGGTCGCGAACGACGAGTACATGTAGGCGCCGAAGCCGGGACGCGCCCAAGCCGGGCGGTCGGCGAGCGTCTTCATAACGCGTTCCAACGGAATGAAAACGATTTCGTCCGTTCCGGCCAACGAAACGACGAGGCGCTTGCCGTCTTCCGAACAAGCGATCCCCCAAGGGTTGCCGGCGCCAAGCTGCTCGTCGTCGAGGAAGAAGACTTCGACGAACTCGCAAGTTTCGACGTCGACGACGAGGAAGACGTTTTCCGCGATCCAACCGCCCGAAACTTGGCTCGTAACGGAGAGATAGTTTCCTTGAACCGCCGAAATGAACGCGAACTTGCCGTCCGGCGAAAGCGTCATATCGGTTAAAAGGTTGTGTCCGTTGAGGAAGTCGGTTTTTTTGACTTCGCCCGTTTCGAGGTCGATAACGCGCGCCGCCGAACAAGAATAGGAGACGTTGGCGCGTTTGTCGGTAATGCGGCCCGCGACGACGTAACGGCGACCGTCCGGCGTCAATTCGGCGCAAAACGGCTCGCGACCGACGTCCCAACGCCGCTCGACTTTGCCGGTCGCCGCGTCGATTTCGAGCGCCGCGCCTTCGAACTGGAGCGTCGCGTAAACGAGTTCGCGACCGTCGCTCGTCAGCTTAACCGAAACGTCGCTCGGCGTGTGCCCGATCGGGTAATCGGCGACGACGCGAAGCGGAAGCGGTTTCGGGGTCGCGTCGGCGTCGGCGTTTTCCGGCGCTTGCGCGATTTCGACGATCGCGAGACGGCCTTGGTGCCCGCCGCCGACGATCGCGAGTTTCGTTTCGCCCGGGAAAAAGCGCATTTTGTTCGGCTTGAACGGGAGCGGAATCGACTCGGCCGCCGCCGTTCCGTCGGCGCGAACGCGGCGGAGGCGGCCCGCGTCTCCTTCGGCGACGTAAAAATACGTTCCGGCTTTGTCGAGGAGGAAGTCGGACGGGCCGACGTAATTTTCGACGTCTTCGGCGGTTTTGCCGTCCGGAATCGGCGCGTCCGGGCCGTTGAACGCGGAGTAAATCGAGTAAATGTTTTGCGCGAAAGCGGAAGGGGGCGCCGTCGAGCCGACCGCGAAGAAAGCGGCGAGCGCGACGCCGACGAGCAAACGGGCGGCGGAAAACGTCGTGCGCATAGCGAGATTCCTAAGTTGGCGGGGGGTGAGGTCGTTGGTTTCGTTAAATTATTGGCGGAGCGGCGGCGAAAAGAACCGCGCGTCCGGCGTCGAATTTCCCCTTATTATAGCGCCCCGACGCGGGAATTAAAAGCGGGCGAGTCGAGATTTTTCGAAACGCTCTTGGAGCCGCCGCCGTTTCGTATATAATATAACGACAAAAACGGCGAGAAACGCGTCGCGGCGGCGACTTGAACGGCGTTTGATTTTTTGAAGACGGCGCCGAAAACGGCTTTTCGTTGCAAGAGGAGAAAAGCGCGGCGTTTTCAGCGTTTTCAAACGAAGCGTCGACGTTGCGAGAATGAAAAAAGCGCGAATTTAAAATAATCAAAAAAACAAAGATAAGAAACAAAGAAGTAAAGAAGAAAGGAAGACGCCGCGAATGAACGAGGCGCGAAAAGAAACGGAAACGGTCGCCGCGACGTCGGAAGCGGCGGAGACGGCGAACGCGACGCGGGAAACCGGGGGCGCGGTTATTTTCGGGCGGCGTTGGAGCGACGAGGCGCTCGGGTTCGCGAGCGCGTTGATTTCGGCGCCGTGTTATAGCGCGTCGCTTTTCTGTATGCGCGGCTTGACCGAATATTCGGACGTCAGCTCCGACTGGTCGCTTGTCGTAAAGGAAATGACGACGGTGATTTGCATTGCGCCGTTCATTTTGGTTCAATGGTTGCGGGGGCGGTACCGCTTCCCGACGGCGGCGGTCGTCGCGCTTCTCGTCGGAGCCGGGTTTATGTGTCAATTTGTCGGCGCGCGCCCGCATTTTTGGTCGTATGCGGCGATCGGCTTGGCGCTCGCGACGCCCTTGGTGCAAGCGTTGCAACTGATCGGAACGTCGGCGATCGGCGCGTTTTGGCTTAAGGAGAAGGTAACGAAAACCAAAGCGGCGGCGATTTTAACGCTGATTTTGGCCGTTTCGCTCTTGGGCTTGAGTCAAGCGGGGGACGGAACCGGCGAAATCGCGGGGCGGCAAATGCGAATCGGGTTCGGGCTCTTTTGCGTTTTTTGCGCCGCGCTCGGGTATTCGACGCAAATGACGATGATGCGCAAAGCGTTGCGCGACCGAACGTTGGACGGAAAGCCGGACGCGGTTCGAACGCCGACGACGTTGGCGATGATAACCGTAACCGGCGTCGGAGCGGTGATTTTCGCGGCGTTTTTGACGCCCGAACGGGGCGTCGGCGCGTTTTTTGCGCCGCCCGCCGCGTGTTGGGGACTCGCGCTCGGCGCCGGCGTCGCGAATATGATCGGCTTTTACTTCCAAATCGAAGGGATTCGGCGGATTTACGCGTCGAAATCGACGCTTGTCGCCGCGTCGCAAACCCTTGTTTTGTCGATTTTAGGAATCGCGTTTTTCGGCGAGCCGTTGAACGCGGCGGTCGTCGGCGGGTTGGTTTTGGTCGCGGTCGGCGTCGGCTTGGCCGGGTTCTCGAAGTAACGTTGGTCGACGGAGAAAACGACCGAAAACGTCGTCGGCGCGACGGCGTTTGATTTTTTTGAAAACGGCGCCAATATTGAAACGGGAAGTTGAACAAGAAGAAGCGGACGAAACGGGAGAGACGCGATGGATTGGACGTTGACGACCGAACGAACGGCTTGGGAACTGGCCGCCGCCGTCGCGATTTTTCTCTTTTGCGGCGTCGGGGCGGCGGCGTTTTTGAAAACGTCGAAAATTGTCGCGATTTTGCGTTTTTGCTTTCTTTTGACGGCGGCGACGCTCTTCGTCGACCCGATTTTGACGCGTCGCGTCGAGGAAAAGCCGACCGTCGTTTTGACGTTGGACGATTCCGCGAGCGCTCGGAGGCTTCTAAACGGCGGAAAAAACGGCGGCGCCGAAACGGTTTGGACGCGTTGCGTTTCGTTGGCAAGGGCGGCGGAAGACGCGGCGCGGCGTCGCGGTTTGGCGACCGAGTTGCGAACCCTTTCCGGACGAGCGGTCGCGTCGTTTGAAGAGCTTGACAAACTGGAGGCTCCGTCGTCGGCGACGTCGCCTTTGCTGAAGTTGGCGGCAAACGGCGCGTCGCGGCGGCTTGAGGACGGGGAAAATAACGTCGATAAACGACGCGAAAGAATTTTGTTGTTTTCGGACGGTATTCAGAACGGCGGCGTCGAACGGGCGAAAGGCGCAAAAGAAGTCGGCGGCGAAGGATTGAGCGGTTCCGACGGCGGAAGGGAGAGCGGCGTTCCTGTCGACGCGGTCGCGGTCGGCGTTTCGACGGGGAAACTCGATTGGCGTTGGGGCGTCGTCGACGCGCCGTCGAGCGTTTGGTTTGGAAGCGTCGCGTCGTTGCGGGCCGAGTTGCGGCTCGAAAACGGCGGTTTCGAAACGTCGGCGGCGCAAGAAGATAAGCGAGAAGAGGAAAAGAACGGCAAGGGCGGCGGAACGCGTCGCGCCGTCGTTCGACTTTGGGAAACGCCCGTCGAAAGAAGCGGCGAAAAAGAGACGGCGAACGCGGCGGCGGAGTCGGCGGCGGAGTCGGCGAAACTCGTTTGGGAGCGCGTCGTCGACGTCGAGATCGACGCGAACGGGGGCGGCGTCGTTCAAGTCGAGCGCGATTGGAAACCGGAACAAAACGGCGTCTTCGATTATTTTCTTTTTGTCGCGGATTTCAGCGACGCGGAAAAGTTGGGCGCAAATTGGGTTGCGAACGCCGAAAATTTAAGCGCGTTTGATTTTTTTGAATTTTGTCTGTTTAATAACGCGGCGCGGTTTAGGGTTGAAGCGAAGTCGAAAAAGCTCGACGTTCTTTTGGTCGACGACGAACCGCGGTACGAATATCGATATTTGCGCGAATTGTTGCGCCGCGAGGAGAGCGTCGCGCTGAAAACGTTCCTTTTTAGCGTCGACGACGCGGTTCGCGAAGGGGACGAAACGGCGCTCGCGCCGCGCGATTTGACCCGGCGGCGCTTGGCGGAGTTCGACGCGATTTTGATCGGCGACGTTCCGCTCGAACGCTGGGCCGGGAAAGCGCAAACGCTCGTCGACGTCGCGACGCAAGACGGGAGCGAAACGTCGATTTGGCTTCTCGGCGGCGCGAAAACGTTTCAAACTGGGGAAAGCGGCGAAAGTTTGGCGGCTTTGCTCGCGCCGAATTTGTTAAACGGGGAAAGTAAGGCAAACGGCGAAGAGGCGTCGGACGGGGCTTGGCGGTTGTTTCCGACGCCGCGCGGTCGCGAAATTTTCGCCGGATTGACGGATTTTTGGGCGGCGCTCGACGCGAACGAAGCGGGAAGCGGCGTCGAGTTTTGGCGCGTTGAAGACGGTTGGGCGCCGGGCGTCGGGGCGGAGACGCTTTTCAACGCTCGAAGCGCTTCGACGGGGCGCGAAACGCCCCTTTTCGTCGTCGCGACGTTGGGGAAAAATAAGGTCTTGGCGCAAGGAACGGACGAGCTTTGGCGACTCCGAACGCTCGGCGATAAAACGATTTACCGCCGTTTCGTTTTGCGGGCGCTCGAGTTTTTGACCGACGGCGGCGCGGAACAGGCTGAAGACGCGGCGCTTGCGAACGCGTCGGCGGCGGAAGAGTCGGCGGGCGGTTCGACGGAAAACGGGGAAAGCGGAAACGACGCGGCGTTTGATTCCGGCGTCGAAAAAAGAAAAATCAAAGGCGCCGAAAAAACGCGGGCGGCGCTTGCGCTCGAAACGCAAGACGTCGCGGCGCGAGTCGACGTTCTTCAAGAAATCGCGCGGACGACCGGCGGCGAAACGCTCGACTTGCGCGACCTCGACGAGGAAGCGGCGCGAGCGGCGGCGACGGCGTTTTTCGAGCGGCGTTTCGGCGAATATCCGAACGTCGTCGTCGAGCGGTCGACGCGAACGCCGGGGAAACATTGGCTTTTCGCGGCGCTTTTCGTCTTTTGGAGCGTCGCTTGGGCGGTCGAACGGCGGCTCGACGGGGCGCGTTGATTGCGAGGATTGGGCAAGCTGGGTGAAATAAGGCGTTGGGGCGGGAACGGCGGTTTGGCGCGTCGAGAAAAGTCGGAAAAAAGAAAAAAAGTCGGCAAAAATCGACTCGAAGGGTTGTTTTTCGGGTTAGGAAGCGCTATAATCGGCGAAATTCTCGGCTCGAAACGGCGTTTTGACGCTTCGAAACGGTCGAATGTTTCGGAGTTCGGGACGTTTTCGCTTGAATTTTGGCGTCGAACGGCGCGAATTTTAACGTTAAAATTGTTATCGCTTCGCTAATTTGACTTTCGGTAAAGCGGAGGTCGGGTCGGCGGAGCGCGTTTGTCGCAAAGGACGCGGTTCGGTCGCATCGACGAGGCAAAGTAAGTCGAGCGGCGGGGCGCGTCGCCAACGCTAAGGACGAACATTATGACGAAATTATTTTCGGTCGCGGCGCTCGCGTCGTCGGCTCTGCTCGCGTCGTTATTAATGACGGCGCCCAACGTCGCGAACGCCGCGGACGTTCAAACGGTCGTTAAGGGCTGGGCGAACAACCAATCGGCGTTCAACGAGACGTCGGTCGAAATCGCCGAATTGGCGGATTTGAATTTGCTCGAATTTCCGGGCGCGAAGTTGGTCGTCGCCGATCAAGTCGACTCGCCGCAATATTTGACGGACGGTTCCGCGGGAACGCTCGGCGGCGCCGGTCGCGTCGCGACGAACGGGGCTCCGTCTCGCGTCGTTTATTATCTCGGGAAACCGCGTTCGATTTCGGCGATTCGCGTTTTCACCGGGAATATCGACGCTCGCGGGAATCAAGACTTTGAAATTCGTCTCGCGAACAACGCCGCGAACCCGGGCCAACAACCGAAGTTCCCGGAAGCGCCGACCTTCACCTCCGGCGATAAAGTCGTCGGCGGCAACGGCGGCGGTTATATGACGTCTTACGAAGGCGCGAACGGCGGTTTGATCGACGACCAAACTTACGACTGGATCGAGTTCAAACTTTGGCGCACCTACAACGTCAAAGCGGGCGAGCCGGGCAAAGCGCAAAGCGCCGCGACGAGCTGGGGCTCCGTCGTCGAACTGCAAGTTCTCGGCGACCCGAACGACCCGAAACTCTTCGCGTCGGAAGACGAACGCGTCGACTGGCTCGCGAAGCGCGCCGCCCGCAAAGTCGAAGCCGAATTGAACAAACTCGGCCCGGACGTCGCGTTCGCGGTTCAAAACCTCGACTCGCTGCGCCTCGCCATCGACGATATGATCGCCAATTACCCGGACGAATTTGAGGAAGCCGGGTATATGGAGCGTTGGGAAGAGTTCCGCGATCGTTTCGCCGCCGAGAAAACCGACGCCGCGAAGATCGTCGAAATCGCTAAAGAATACGACGCGTTCCGCCGCGAAGTGTTGCTCGCGCACCCGGTCTTCGAGTTCGACAATATTCTGCTCCGCAAAACGAAGAATCCGGCGCTGATGCCGAACTGGATTTCGAACGCGTCGCGCGGCAAGGGCCAATACGACGATTCGCTCGTTACCCTTAGCGTCGCCGATATGAAAGCGCCGCTTAAGGAAATTACGAAGGGGCGCAAAGAATCGTTCATCGGCGATATTTCGCTCCACTGGGACGCCGACCGCTGCCTCGTTACCGCGCTTTCGGACTCCGGCGTTTGGCAAATTTTCGAATGCAACCTTGAAGACGGTTCGCTCCGTCAAGTTACGCCGGAAATGGGCGGCGACGTCAACAACGTCGAAGGCTGCTACGTTCCGGACGGTTCGACGCTCTTCGTTTCGACCGCGTCGATGATGGGCGTTCCCTGCATCGGCGGTTCCGACGTCGTCGGGAATATTTACCGCCTCGAAGCGGACGGCGAAACGGTTCGTCAGCTGACGTTCGAACAAGACCAAGACTGGTGCCCGACGATTCTTCCGAACGGTCGCATTCTTTACCTCCGTTGGGAATACGTCGACATCACGCACTATTACTCGCGCTATCTCTTCACGATGAACCCGGACGGCACGAACCAAGTCGAGCATTACGGGAGCGGCGGTTACTGGCCGAACAGCTTGTTCTACGCCAAACCGCTTCCGGGGCAATCGTCGAAGTTCGTCGCGATCGTTACCGGCCACCACGGCGTCGCTCGCGAAGGCGAACTCGTTCTCTTCGACCCGTCGAAGGGCCGCCAAGAAACGACCGGCGTCATCCAACGCATCCCGGGTCGCGACAATCCGCCGGCCAACGTTACGGTCGACCAACTCGTCGACAATTCTTGGCCGAAATTCCTCTTCCCGTATCCGCTCGACGACCAACGTTTCCTCGTCTCGTGCCGTATGAAGCCGTCCGACCCTTGGGGGCTTTACCTCGTCGACACGTTCGACAATATGGTCTGCCTGCGTTTGGAAGAAGGCTACCACCTCCTCGAGCCGACCGCGTTGATTCCGACCGACGAGCCGACGACGATTCCGGATCGCACCGTTCCGGGCGCGAAAGACTCGAACGTCTTCATCACCGACGTTTACTTCGGTCAAGGTCTCCCGAACGTTCCGAAGGGAACGGTCAAGAAACTCCGCGTTTACGCCGTTAGCTACGGTTACCGCGGCGTCGGCGGTCACGACGTCTTCGGCGTCGAGAGCTGCTGGGACGGTCGCCGTCTCCTCGGCGAAGTTCCGGTTTACGAAGACGGAAGCGCGTCGTTCAAGATTCCGGCGAACACCCCGGTCGTTCTGCAACCGCTCGACGCGGAAGGCGCCGCCGTCCAAACGATGCGTTCTTGGTTCGTCGGCATGCCGGGCGAAAACCAATCGTGCATCGGCTGCCACGAAACGCAAAACGACGTTTCGCCGACCCAAACGACGATCGCGCGCAACACGCCGCCGGTCGACCTGACCGAGTTCTACGGGCCGGAGCGTCCGTTCTCGTTCGAGGGCGAAGTCCAACCGATTCTCGACAAATACTGCGTCGGTTGCCACGACGGTTCCGAAGCCGACCGCCCGAATTTCGCCGACACGAGCCGCGGCCCGCGCAACTTCTCGAAAGCCTACCACGCGCTGCACCGCTTCACGCGTCGTCCGGGCCCGGAAAGCGACGTCCGCGTCTTCAAGCCGATGGAGTATCACACCTCGACGTCGGAACTCGTGCAAATGTTGAAGAAGGGCCACCACGGCGTCAAACTCGACGAAAAATCGTGGCGACTCCTCCACTGCTGGATCGACCTGAACGTTCCGTATTTCGGCTCCTGGACGGAAATCGTCGAAGCCGGTAAGGAACGCGGGACGGGCAAACACGTGCAAGCCGTTTCGGCGCGTTACGTCGAGCTGAAGAAACTTTACGCCGACAACGATCTCAACTTCGAAACCGACGCGTACTATTACGACGAAGCGAAGAAGAACCGCCCGGCGTTCGTCGCTCCGGAAGAACAACCGGAACTCGACCGCTCCGCGCCGGAAGTCGCGAACTGGCCGTTCGACGCCGCGAAGGCGAAAGCGATGCAAAACGCCGCGACCGCCGCGAACGACGCCGCGAAACAAGGCGGAGAATACGCCGTTTCGGTCGTTTCGTCGCAAAAAGCGACCGTCGCGCTCGCCGACGGCGTTTCGTTCGAGATGGCGCGCATTCCGGCCGGTTCGTTCGCGATGGGCGACGAAAACGGGTTCGCGGACGAGTTCCCGCGCTCCGCCGTTACGATCGAAAAGCCGTTCTGGATGGCGACGACCGAAACGACGAACGCGATGTACAAGCTCTTCGACGCGACGCACGACAGCCGCTTTATCGACCAATGGCACAAAGACCACGTTCTCCCGGGCTACCCGGCGAACTTGCCGAATCAACCGGTCATCCGGATTTCGCAAGCTCGCGCGACCGAGTTCTGCGCTTGGTTGAGCGAAAAGACCGGTAAGAAATTCCGTCTTCCGACCGAAGCCGAGTGGGAATGGGCCGCGCGCGCCGGTTCCGCGACCTCCGCTTGGTACGGCGACGGCGACGTCGATTTCTCGAAGTTCGAAAACTTGGCCGACGTGAAGACGAAGCTCTTCGTCGTCAACGGCGTCAACCCGCAACCGGTCGCGAACCCGGCCGATTGGCTGGCGTACATTCCGCGAATCGACAATGTCGACGACGGTCAAATGATCGCGACCGACGTCGGGTCTTACGCGCCGAACCCGTGGGGCCTCTACGATATGCTCGGGAACGTTTCCGAGTGGACGTCGAGCGACTACAAACCGTACCCGTACAACGCGGCGGACGGGCGCGAGTCCGGCTCGGCGGAAGCGAAGAAGGTCGCGCGCGGCGGTTCCTGGAACGACCGTCCGAAGTGGGCTCGTTCCGGCGTTCGTCGCGACTACGAAAGCTGGCAACCGGTTCACAACGTCGGTTTCCGCGTCGTTTGCGAAGACGACTTGGCGAAATAACGCGAGTTTTTAACGTTTTCAACGAACGTTAAACGCTAAAAGACGCGCCGTCGAGGAAAACTCGGCGGCGCGTTTTCCTTTTTTTTGAGCGAAACAGCAAAATTTTCTTGACTTTACTTTTCGCGGCGTTTATAATTGTTTTATCAAAAGCGTTCGCTTTTCGCGGCGAACGATTCCTTATTTTATTTTGGAACGCGTTTCACGCAATCGCGGCTTTTAAGGCAAGTCTTGCGGTTCGGCGCGTTCGGTTTGTATACGAAAGGAACGTAAGTTGAAAACGTTGGGTTTTCGGACGTTAAAATGGGGGGGG
>JAZQAP010000407.1:0-5963 GCA_045545275.1 Thermoguttaceae bacterium
CCCAAACGCCCCAAACGGCGAAACGGTTAATCAACGACGGCATTTTTCCCTCCAAAACGCGCCGAAATTCGACGCAATTCCAAAAACCCCAATTTCAAAACAAAATTCGACTAACGACGCTCAAAACGCGAAACCGCGCTCGAACGCCAAGTCGACCCAACCGCGTTCGACGCCCAAAACGCTCGTCGAACGCCGATTTTGTCAATATTAATTAATAAGGGCGAAAAACGAACGCCCGCTCGACGGTTTTCCGCCCGCTTCCCGCCCGCTTTTTAAGGACTTTTCGGCGGTTTTGAGCGGTTTTTCGAACCGTCGCGACGCGACTTTAACGCCTTCTTTTAACGCTAAAAGCGGGCCAACGTCGTCAAAACCGTCAAAATCGTTTCGACCGTTCCTTCGGCGACGCGTCAAACGGCGGCGGGCGCCATCGTAACGGCGAACTCGAACGAAACGGCGAGCTTTCCTTCGCAGTAAACTTTCGCCTTAAGGAAATAGGCGGCGGCCATCTTCTCCTTGAACGAAACGCGCAATTCGACCGTTTCGCCGGGGCGGACGATTCGCTTGAACTTGACGTCGTTGATGCGGCCGACGACCGGTTTCAGTTCGACGCCGGGTTCGCCGATTTGCCCGTCTTCCCCATTTTCCGTTTCTTGCGCCGCGATCAGCCGCGACGTAAAGATCGCGCCCGCCTGCATCGCCGCTTCGCAAAGGACGACGCCCGGAACGATCGGCGCGCCCGGATAATGCCCGGCGAAGAAAAATTCGTCTTCCTTAAAGCGGTACGCGCAAACGATTTCCTCGTCGCTCCACTCGCGAATCTCGTCGACGAACAGGAACGGCGCCCGGTGCGGAATCGCCGCCAAAATCGCCTCTTTCGAACCGTCGAAGGTCGTTTTTTCTTCCATTTTCTTCCCCGTTTCTCCGTTTTTTCCAAATTGACGCCGCGAACGCTCCGCCGCCGACCGGCCAAGTCGCTAAAATCAACCGAACCGCTAACACCGCTTCGACGAAGGGGGAAAAACGCCTTTTTCGCGCTTTCCTCCGCTCCGCCGTCGACCGGCAAAATCGACGGAATCGCTAAAACCGCTCCGTCGAGGCGGCGGAGAAAACGCTTTTTCGCGCTTCCTCCGCTCCGCCGTCGTCGAGCCGAACCGTTCGCGACGCGTCGTTAAATTTTGCGCAAACCGCGCTTTTTTACGTCGTCGACGTTAGTTTTCGGCCCCGGCGACCAAGAAACCGTCGACGTCGTTCGCCGCGATGACGCCGTAATTGACCGCGCCGAGCCAACCGGACATAATGATCCCGACGCTCCCGGCGTGGAAGAGGCCGCCGACTTTCGACGCGAGCGCTCGGCTGACCGCCAACCCTTCGTACTTCGTCCCAAAGGAGGCGCCCCCCCAGTGGTCGGTGTAATCTTTGAACGTTTTCGGCGTCGCGGCTTCGACGTAAGCGACTTTGTCGCGGATTCCCGGGACGTACTTGTCGAGCGCGTCGAGCGTCGTTTCGATCAAGTCTTGTTTGCTCGCCTCGTACTCTTCCGGGCTCAGGTTCGCCCAATCGTCGTAATTGGCGTTCGAGCTGGCGACGACGTAATAACGGTCGGTTCCGGGTCGCGTTTTCGGGTAATAGAAGGAGTAAGTGCGGCTCGTAATATTGCGGCTGAGGAGCCAGTCGGCGCGGAACTCCGGCGCGACGGAGGTGAAGAGCAAGTCGCCGCATTTCTCTTCGTCGAGCGTTTCGCCCTTTTTCAACGCGATGTAAACTTGGGCGCTCGAGTTGTTGAGGCGCGTCGCTTCCGCGTCGGCGATAAAGTCCGCGTCGAAGTATTCGCGACCGACGAGATCGAAAATCGTCCCTTTCAGGTTCCCGTTCGAGAGGACGGCGCGAGCGCGAATCGTTTTGCCGGCCAGCGTCGAGAGATTTTTCGGGCGCCCGCCGATTTCCGCCGACTCGACCGTCAACGGTTCCGACGCGACGCGAACGCCGACGACTTTGCCGTCTTCGACCAAAATCTTCTCGACCGGAGCGTTCGTCGCGATATCGACGCCGTTCTTGACGAGTTCGTCGCGCATCATCTTGATAAAGAGGTCGGTGCCCCCTTGGAAGGTGAAAACGCCCTTCGACATAAAGTTCGAAAAAACGATGCCGTAAGTGATCGCCGGGTCTTCGAGCGTCGAACCGTTCGCGTAAGTGATCGGCTCCATCAAGAGGCGAACGACGTCGGGGCGGCCCGGGAAGAACTTGTCGAACAGCTCGCGGGTCGTCGTCGATTGATCGTCGTAATGCGTTTGGTTGCGCGCTTCGTCGAAGAACGCCTTAACGGTTTCCTCGGCGATTCCGAACTTCTCGACGAGGAGCCGGGTGAAGTCTTCGCGGTTGAACGTCGTCGTCAGCGAAAATTGCGGGTTGTCGAACTTAATCGCCGGAAGTTGAACGATGCGGTCGGCGATTTCCTTGTTCCAATAGCGTCGGCAGCTTTTGATCATCCCGACCGGGAAGCCGTGCAGCGAGACGTCGAAAATATGCTCGCCCCCGCCGCGACGGAACCAAGTCGCCAACCCGCCGAGCTTGTAATGGCGTTCCAAAAGAAGGACTTTGTGCCCGCCGCGCCCCAAAATGTTGGCGGCGGTCATCCCGGCCAAACCGGAGCCGATCACGACGACGTCGTATTCGTCGGCGAAGCGTTCGTTATTTTCGATTTTTTCGTTATTTTCCGTTTGCATAAGCGTCCCGAAGGTCGAACGGTCGCCGCGCTCGACGCCCGTTTCCGTTGTTCGATTTTCTTGCGTTTTGACGTTATTAATATATAAGGGCGAAAAACGCGCTTCCAAGCCCGTCGTCGCCGACGCTCCGCCGCCCGCTCGTTCGCCGCGTTCGTCAAAGCGTCTCCGACGAACCGTTCCCGACGAACGAACTCCCAAGCCTAAAATTGCGAAACGTCCGAAGAAGTCGCGCCGAACCGACGCCGCGCCAAAACGCCGCCGTTCCAACAAAACTTCTCGTTTATTCCTTATTGTAAAGATTTCGCAACGCTTTAAAAGGGCCGAAACGCAACTTTCCGCAAAAGAGCGCGATTTTTCCGAAAAAATTTTCCGCCGAACCGCGTTTTTCGCTTGCGTCGCCCGTCAAACTTTGCGAAACCCGCCCAACTTCGCCAACCGTCGCCGTCGTCCGCGCCCGGCGTCGCCGTCGTCTCGAAGCCGACGAAAACGCCCGCTCTCCAACGCCGTTCGCCGTCCGACGGGAAAATCGGAGAAAATTCCAAAAAAATTCTAAAGAGCCCTTGACGAAACGCAAAGAAGGGTTAAAATCGAGTAAAAGTTTGGTCGACGGTTAAACGGTTTCCCAACCGATTCAGCCCGTTCGACCGGCGCAACCGGCCCCATCGTTTAACGGTTAGGACACGGCCCTTTCAAGGCCGCGATACGGGTTCGATTCCCGTTGGGGTCATTCGACGTTTTCTCCTTTTTTTCGTTCGGCGGCGTTTGCGTTCCCGTTAACGTCGGCAAGAGCGGAGGAAGCGAAAGCGCCGACTTTGAAAATTTCCTAAGGCCCCATCGTTTAACGGTTAGGACACGGCCCTTTCAAGGCCGCGATACGGGTTCGATTCCCGTTGGGGTCATTCGACGTTTTCTCTTTTTTTCGTTCGGCGGCGTTTGCGTTCCCGTTAACGTCGGCAAGAGCGGAGGAAGCGAAAGCGCCGACTTTGAAAACTCCTAAGGCCCCATCGTTTAACGGTTAGGACACGGCCCTTTCAAGGCCGCGATACGGGTTCGATTCCCGTTGGGGGCATTTAACCGCGCTTAGGAGCGGTTTTTTTGTGTTCGCGTCGAACGTGCTCTTCCTCGACGTCGTCGATTTTGAGCGTTCGTTCGCCCTCTTATTTTGCGCGTCTTCCGCATTTTAACGCTTCCGACGCGCCTCCTTCCCCCTCTTTCCCGTTCGCGAGTCGAAAAATGGCCCCGGAAAAAAAAGATTTTAATCAAACGGTTTACAACGAAGATTTGAGCCGCGATATGGAGGCGTTGATCGCGATCGCGATTCGCGAAGACTCGCAAACGGACGGCGACCTGACGAGCCTCGCGTTGATTCCGGACGACGTCCCGGGTCGCGCCGCGGTCGTCGCTCGGGAAGCGGGCGTCGTCGCCGGTCTCGTTTTCGCCGAACGCCTTATCCAAATGGTCGACGAGCGGTTAAATTGGGAAGGTTGCGTCGACGACGGAACTTCCGTTCAGCGCGGCGACCGTCTCGGCGTCATCTCCGGCCCGACCCTTGCGATGCTGACGGCGGAACGCCTCCTTCTCAACTTAGTCGGTCGACTTTCCGGCGTCGCGACCGCGGCCCGGCGTTACGTCGACGCGATCGCCGGTCTGAACGCGAACGTATACGACACCCGCAAAACGACGCTCGGTTGGCGCCGTCTCGAAAAATACGCCGTTCGTTGCGGCGGCGCGCGCAACCATCGTTCCGGCCTTTACGACGCGATCCTCATTAAAGACAACCACTTGGCGTTCGGCGGCATTACCGACTTCGGCCCGGGCGAAGCGGTTCGTCGCGCCCGCAAATACCTCGAAACGCGCTTCGGAACGGAAAATACGCCGATGCTCGAGATCGAAGTCGACTCGCTCGAACAACTCGCGCAAGTCTTGCCGGAGAATCCGGACGTCGTTCTTCTCGACAATATGTCGCCGGAAACGATGCGCGAAGCGGTCGCGATGCGCGACGCGTCCGGCTCGACGGCGGAACTCGAAGCGTCGGGCGGCGTCAATCTCGAAACGGTTCGCGCCAAGGCGGCGTCGGGCGTCGAGCGAATCAGCGTCGGGGCGATCACCCACTCGGCGCGCGTTCTCGATATCGGCCTCGACTGGATTTAAATTTTAACGATTTTAGCGTTCCTATCGGTTTTGCAACGCGTTTAACGACGGCGATTCCTTCCGCTCTCGCCTTGCAAACCGTCCATTCCCCCTATTTTAACGTTCAACCGTTAAAAAACGTCGCGTCGTTTTCCCGCGACGCGACGTTTTTATCTCGTTCGGCGCGCTTGCCCGTTCTTCCCAAACCGCCCGTTCGTCAACTCCCCGCTTTTCCCAACGCTCCGGCGGCCCTCTTATTCTTCTCTTTTTATCTATTTTACCTTAATTCGTCGTTTTTTCTTCTCCCGCGACCGGAATCCTCGCCCAAAAAAAGAAACGCGGAACCCGTCCCTCAAGCCTCGCTCGTCCTCGCTCTACCGCCGCACGAATCGACGGCTCGTTCGGAAAGTCCAATTCGAGCAAAACGCCGCGCGCCGAACGTTCGCGAACGCGCAATCGAATCGGTTTCCAACGTCGTTCCTCCGCTCCCTCCGTTCCTCCCTTTTTTAACTCGCCTTCCCGTCTCGTTTCTTCTTTTTTTTCGCTATTGTTTTCCTCGTCGTTTCGCTCGCTCGTCAACGCAAAATCGTTTTTATCGAACCAAACGCGATGCGAATCAAACGCGTCGAACGTTTCGGCAAACTCCAAACGGACGCGCGCCGTCGTTTCGCCGTTCTCCTTCAAAACGGTTTCGCCGACGGTCGCGACCGTGTCTCCGCTTTGAAAAACAAGCGGATAATCGTCGTCGTTTCCCCCTTTTTCCCCGTCTTCGCTATTTTCCGACTTTAAGGCTGTCAACGGAAGTCGCCAAACGCGAAAATCGCCTCCGACCAATCCTTCAAAGACGCCGACGACGGTCGTCGCGCCTTCGCCAAACGCCCCGTTCCCCTTATTCCCCTTTTTTTCCTTTTTTTCCTTTTTTTCCTTTTTTTCTCCATTCTCCTCGTTTTGCGTCTCGACGCGTTCCCAAACCGTTTCGACCGTTAATTCCGTCGCGTCGAACTCCGGCGCAAGCTCCGGCGTCGAAAAACGCTCGCTCGACCGCCAACGCCTTCCCGCGACGTCGCGACGCTCGAACGCGCTCCACTCGGGCGTCAAATAAACGATCCG